>NZ_JBUEGC010000057.1:0-38552 GCF_054963655.1 Streptomyces sp. HSS9-12
TACTAGCCCACGGAATGCCACGGGCGTCGGGCAGGGGCACGGCCGCGCAGCTCATTACGGGTGGCGTGTCGCACAGTCCGCGGCCTCGACGGCCCCCTAGGCTCGACACTACGTGTCGTAGGGTTGCGAAATGTCATCAAGCCCTACAACGTGTAGGGAGTGGGGGTGCACATCGCCGTGTCGATCGCAAGGGGAATCTGTTGTTGCGCTCCTACCAGGCCTCACAGGCGAGTGACGAGCGGGATTCGGGCCGGGACGCGTTCTTCGACAACGCAAAGCTGCTGGCCATGGTGCTGGTCGTCGCCGGACATGCCTGGCAGCCGCTGAAGGACAGCCGCGCCGTGTGGGCCGGCTACCTGTTCGTCTATATGTTCCATATGCCGGTGTTCATTATGATCTCCGGCTATTTCTCGCGCAGTTTCCGCTTCACCCCCCGTCAGGTCAAGCGGCTGATCACCGGTATCGCCGTACCGTATGTGATCTTCGAGACGGCCTACACCCTCTACGGCAACGTCGTCGACGACCGGCACAACGATCTCAGCCTGCTGTCTCCCTGGTATCTCACCTGGTTTCTGCTCGCCCTGTTCGTCTGGCGGCTCACTGCCCCGCTGTGGATGGTGATGCGCTGGTACGTCGCGGTCGGACTGTCCATCGCCCTGGCGCTCATCGCCGCGGCGAACCCCCTGGGCTCGAATCTCAACCTCGACCGAGTGATGCAGTTCCTGCCGTTCTTTGTGATCGGCCTGGTGCTCCGTCCCGAGCACTGGCAGATGCTGCGCGCGAAGTGGGTACGAATCGCCGCCGTGCCGATGCTCGTCGCCGCCGCGGGCATGGCGTACTGGGTCAGGGGGCGGATGACCGCCGAGTGGGCCATGCACAACCACAGTTGGAGCGAGATGCATGTGGCCTGGTGGGTCGGCGCGGCGATGACCCTGGTCACGACCGCCTGTTCATTGATTCTGGCGGCGGCCTTCCTGGCGTGGGTACCGCGCCGGCGTACCTGGTTCACCGGGCTGGGCGCGGGAACGCTGTGTGCCTACCTGCTGCACGGGTTCTTCATCCGCACTGCCGCGTGGGAGGACTGGTTCGCTGCGGCTTTCTGGCACACGCCCGTCGGCGAAGTGGCCGTCAGCGCCTTCGGCGTCGCGCTCGCGCTGGTGCTCACCTCGCCGCCCGTGCGGCGGCTCTTGCGCCCCGTCACGGAACCGCGTCTGGACTGGGCGTTCCTCTCATCGTTCAGGACGCTGGACAGCGGCACCTCCTCCAGCACCGCAGCCGCACGATGACAACCAGGTCTCGTCCCAGTCCTAGTCGGACTGGTGGCGGTGCAGCCTGCCGCCCGCCCGGAACGCATGGATGCCATGCCCCTGCTCGTCGGCGACCTGCACCGCCTCCTCCCAGGTCAGCGCACGCGCGCTCACGGCGAACAGCGGTCCGCTCTCCCGGTCGCCGATCACCTCGCGCAGCAGTCGCGCCGCACGGTCGCTGAAGTGCGGTTCCCCGTCGGGCACCGCACTCCGGGTGGCCGAGGTGCTCATCTGCCGCTGCTCGAGGTCGACATCCTGCACGTGGAGGGACAGCAGGTCGAGGACCCGAAGTTCGCCCTCCCACAGGAGGAGCCACAGTGCCCGGTGCACGGTGGCGATCGAGTCATCGCCGATAAGTTCGTCGAGCCGCTCGGTGGTGATGGCTTCGCCGGTAATGGTCATGTCGCCGCAGTATGCCGTCCTGGCCGCAAGCGGCAAAGGGTGAGGCAGGTAACGGATTGCACTATTCCGATCGCTGCGCTCACCTGCGGCTACGGGGGGAGCGGCAGCGGCATCCGTCGGCTCCCGTCGCCGGCCGGGCGTACCGCTCGGAGGGCGACGGCCCCATAGCAGCTCGTCGCCTGAAAAACCTCGAATCTACGAAAATGCCGCCGGAATTACGGCATGTGAAATTATGATCGCCTTGCCCCAGCGCGTCAGAGTTCTTACGCCTCCACGCTGGGTATGCGCAAGATCTTCACGTAACGAACGCATATCAAACACTGGTTCGTTACGTCGCCCAAGGTTTACTTGGGCGGCGGAGCGAGTCATTCCATCCGGGAGAGGTAGCAGCATGGGCAGGCACCGGCGGTCCATGGGTGTGCGTGGCGGACGGTCGACGGCGGTCAAGGCGGCTGCGGCTGTGGGCGTGGCGACCGCGCTCGCCTTCGCCATCAATGAGACAGCGGGCGGCCCGGTCGGCGTGCAGGCCACGTCTGACCCCGGCCGCAAGCCCACGCACAACCGTACCGAGGCTTCCGCTCCGGAGTCGGAGCGGACGCAGCCGGTGGCCGACGCAAAGCCCGAGCGCCCGACGCCGACGGCCCTCGCGACCCAATCTGCCACGCAGCCGAAGGCCCTCCAGCAGACTCAGACCGACCGGACCTCCGACTCCGGGGACGCGCCGCGACCGGCTTCGGACACCCCGGCCCAGCCGGCCTCTCCCGGCACCGCCGGGCCGACATCGCAGCCACCGTCGAGCCCCGAGCCCGCTTCCTCCAGCCCGGCTTCGCCCTCCGAGTCCGAGCAGTCCACCCCGCCCTCCGAGAGCCCCGACAAGTCCGGCGACCGACACGACGGCGGTCCGCTGGGCGGCGTGGTCAGCGGGGTGGGCGGCCTGGTCGGCGGTCTCCTCGGCGGCTGAGCCCGTCCGCTCGCGCCGCGCCGGTACACCGGGTGGTGCGGCTTGCTCCTGTGCAGCCGTAGCCCGGACCGGGTTGTGACTGCTGCCTGAGCTCTCCGGGCGCACCGCGCACCCGTGAAGAGTGACTGTCGCCCTTCGTTTGGCCGTCCCCGCATGCACACCCAGGAATCGTGCAGCACAAAAGGTTCATGCGGTCCTCACGGCTGCCGGTGTGCGGAACCAACGAAGGGCGATATGTCCGCCATGAGACTTGTCGTCGATCTCAACCGCTGTCAGGCCACCGGCCTGGATCTGACGGCGAAACGGGTACGCCTGGAGGACGGCCAGGAGGTCGAGTACGACCGTCTGCTGATCGCCGCCGGCGTCCGCGCCCGGCCCTGGTTCGGGGCCGCACTCGCCCGGCTGGAGACCCAGCTCGCACTGACCGAACTCGCCCGGAGGCTGAAGAACCCCCGGCTCGTGGCGGACCCGCCCCCGTACCGGCAGAACCCGGTGCTGCGCGGCCCCCGCCACGTGCCGGTCGACCTCGACGGCATCGTGGCCTAAAAGCGTTGTCCGTCCGCCGACCACGCCGGCGGACGGACAATGCTGAGCCGGTCAGTCCCGCTGGGCGCTCTGGGGAAGCTGGCGCCACGCCACCGTGGTCCGGGTGCCGAACGCCCAGTCGAGCATCTTCGCGGCGTCCCGGTACCGGTTGGTGTCGTTGAGGATGACACCGACGATCGTGCGGGTGCCCCGCTTGGCGGCGAACACCAGGCACGGCCCCGCCGCGGTGCCGGTCCCGGTCTTGATGCCGATCGCGCCGCTGTACGAGCCCAGCAGCTTGTTGGTGTTGTACCAGGTGTACGTGCGGCCGTTGGTCGCCTTCTGCCGGGTACTGGCCGCCTTCACGACCGAACCGAACGTGCCGCTGCCCATGGCGTGGCGGGCGAGCCTGGCCATGTCACGGGGCGTGGTGTAGTTGTTGCCGCGCTGCGAAATGCCGTCGAATGAGTCGTACTCGGTGTTGGGCATACCCAGCGCGTCGGCCTTCTTGTTCATCTTGGAGATGAAGGACTTGGTCCGGGCGCTCATCGTGCTGCCCGTACCGAAGGTGTCGGCCAGCGCGTAGGCCGCGTCACACCCCGAGGGCAGCATCAGCCCGTACAGCAGCTGCCGGACGGTGAGCTTGTCGCCCGTGCGCAGGTCCGCCGTGCTCGCGCCGTTACGGGTCACGTAGTCGCGGTAGGCCTGCTTGACGGTGACGAGCTTGTCGAGGTTTACGCCTCTGGTGTCCAGCACCACGACGGCGGTCATGACCTTGGTGGTGCTGGCCATCTGCCGCTTGGTGTCCGCGGTCTTGCTCCACAGCTGCCTGCCCGGCCCACTGTCGAGCAGAAACGCGCCCTTGGCGGTGATGCCCGACGGGCCGCTCGCCGCCTGCGCCGTACCGGTTGGCACCAGCACCGACACCGCGGACGCTGAGGCGACGGCCGCAACCCCCCACCGGCGAACGGGTCTTAAGCCTCTGGTCATCTTTGCTCCGTTTCCCCACATGCCGAACAGAACGTCCGCATCATCGCATCGGGCCGAATGGCAAGGAACGTCGGGGTCGTGCGCAACCAGTCGCCGCCTTCACCCGTCATCCTCACGGGGGTCAACGACCAGTGAGGATCGGGGAAATGGGCACGGTGGCGCGGCAGCACGAGGCGATACACGTGGCGGGGGAGCCGGCCGGCGGCGGCCACACCCGCCGAAACCTGCTGCGCGCGAGCGCCGGCGCGGCCGCCGCCGCAGCCGCCTGGGGTGTGGGCAGTGCGTGTACGCCCGCCTCGGCACGGACGACGCCCGCCACGACCCGCGCCACCACGCCGGCCAGGGCAGCCGGGCCCGCCGGCTCGGCCCGCGCCGCCGACTGGGCCGCACTGTCCCGGAGCCTCGACGGAACGCTGGTGCGCCCCGGCGACCGCGACTACAACGCCGCCCGCACGTTGTTCAACCCCCGCTTCGACGGAATCCACCCGGCCGGCATCGCGTACTGCGCCCGCCCCGAGGACGTGCGCGAATGCCTCGAATTCGCCCGCCGCCTGGGCGTCGCCGTCACCGTGCGAAGCGGCGGCCACTCGTACGCGGGGTGGTCGTCCGGGAGCGGTCTCATCGTCGACGTCCAGAAGATGGCGTCCGTCTCGCTCTCCGGCAGCACCGCGACGGTCGGCGCCGGGGCCAAACTCATCGACGTCTACAGCAGGTTGACCGCGCGGGGCCGGACGATCCCGGCCGGATCCTGCCCCACCGTCGGCGTCTCGGGGCTCGCCCTTGGCGGTGGCGTCGGCGTCGTGTGCCGTGCGTACGGGCTGACCAGCGACAGCATCACCGGCGCCCGCATCGTGACGGCCGATGGCCGGATCCGCACCGTGGACGCCACGCATGACCCCGATCTGTTCTGGGCGCTTCGCGGCGGCGGCAACGCCAACTTCGGTGTCGTGACCGAGCTGCGGTTCCGTACCCACGCGGCGCCCACGTGCACCACGTTCTTCCTCAGCTGGCCGTGGTCGCGGGCCGCCGCCGTGGTGCGCGAGTGGCAGCGCTGGGCACCGGCGGCGCCCGACGAGATCTGGGCCAACCTGCACCTCTCCGCTCCGTCCGGCGGCCACCCGGGCTCCGTCACCGTAGGCGGCCTCACCCTCGGCGGCCGGTCCGACCTGGAAAACCGCCTCGACCGGCTCGCCGACGCCATTGGCGCGCCCGCTCGCTCAATATTCGTACGCACCCGGCCGTTCATGGACGCGATGAAGGTGATGGGCGGGGTTTCCGGCTTCACCATCGCGCAGGCCCACCAGAAGGGAACGCTGCCGGGTCGCACACCGCAGGGCCGGATCTCGCGCGAGTCGTACGCCGCACGCTCGGACTTCTACACCCGTCGCATCCCGGCGGACGGCATCAAGGCACTGCTCGCGCGCGTGGAGCGGCTGGGCCGGCTGAGCGGAGGCGGCGCCGGCAGCGTCGCGCTCGACGCGCTGGGCGGGGCGGTGAACCGGGTGAGGGCACGCGACACGGCATTCGTCCACCGCGACGGGCTCTTCCTGGCCCAGTACATCGTCTCCTGGCCGGACAGCGCCTCGGCCACCACGGTGGCCCGGCACGTCGCCTGGCTCGACGGCACGCACGAGGCGATGCGCCCATGGGCGAGCGGGCAGGCGTACCAGAACTACACGGACCCGAAGCTGAGGGACTGGCGCCGTGCGTACTACGGGGCCAATGCCGCCCGCCTTGCGGAGATCAAGGCGGCCTACGATCCCGGTCGTCTCTTCCGCTACCCCCAGGCCATCTGAGGTTCTGCGCCGGGGCCGTCAACTCCTGCGCCATACGGCCCGCCACCTGGCTGCGCCCCTCTCGGGCGCCGGTGGCGGGCCGCCTCATGCTGCGGGGACCTGCCTCGGCCGGCCGTAACGGGGAAGGGATCTCTTGCCTGCGCGCATGGCCTGCGGCTAGCCTCCCACTGACCCCATACCGACCAGTCGGTGTGAAATATCCACTACCGCAGCTGAGGAGCCGTCCAGATGAGCCGCATCAACCACCAGTTCCGGCTGGCGGCCCGGCCCGTGGGCCTGCCCAAGCCCACCGACTGGGACTACGTCGAGGAGCCGCTCGCCGAGCCCGGCGACGGTGAGCTGCTGATCGAGGTGACCCACCTCTCGCTTGACCCGGCGATGCGCGGCTGGATGAACGAGGGCAAGTCCTACATACCTCCCGTGGAGATCGGCGAAGTGATGCGTGCCGGCGGGGTGGGGCGGGTCATCGCCTCCCACCACCCCGGCTTCGCCGTCGGCGACCATGTGATGGGCCTGCTCGGTGTGCAGGAGTACTGCCTGTCCAACGGGCGCGGCCTCACCAAGGTCGACCCCGCACTGGCGCCGCTGCCGGTGTACTTGGGCACCCTCGGCATGACGGGGATGACGGCGTACTTCGGACTGCTCGACATCGGGCGCCCGGAGCCGGGGCAGACCGTCGTCGTCTCCGGCGCCGCGGGCGCGGTCGGCAGCGTGGTCGGTCAGATCGCCAAGCTCAAGGGCTGCCGGGTGATCGGGATCGCCGGCGGCGAGCGTAAGTGCCGACTGGTCGTCGAGGAGCTCGGGTTCGACGCCGCCATCGACTACAAGGCCGACGATGTCCGCAAGGCACTGCGCGAGCACGCGCCGGACGGGGTGGACGTCTACTTCGACAATGTCGGCGGAGATGTGCTGGACACCGTGCTCACTCGGCTGGCCCGCGGAGCCCGTATCGTCATCTGCGGCGCGATCTCCCAGTACAACAGCGTAGAGGCGGTCAAAGGACCGGCCAACTACATGTCCCTGCTGGTCAATCGCGCCTCGATGACGGGCATGGTGGTCTTCGACTACGCCGACCGGTACGCCGAGGCCACCGCCGAGCTGGCCGAGTGGCTGGTTGCCGGGAAACTGCGGTCCATCGAGGACGTGGTCAATGGCGGTGTGAAGGCGTTTCCCGACACGCTGCTGCGGCTGTTCAACGGTGAGAACCTCGGCAAGCTCGTCCTGAAGGTGACGGACGAGTAAGACCGTCGGCGCTTGGCGTCAGTCGGCGGCGGCCAGCAGCTGTGCCTCGCTCGCCTCGTACCGCCGTCGGGTCTCCTGGCTGACGGCGGTACGGTAGCGGCGGTCGAGACAGCTGCCGAGCCAGCCCGCGAGATAGCCGACCGGGATGGAGATCAGCCCGGCGGACTGCAGCGGGAACCAGTGGAAGTCATGGTCGGGGAAGGCGGAATCGGGCGTGCCCGAGACGGCCTTCGAGAAGGCCATCACCACCAGCGTGCACGCTGTGCCGCCGTAGAGCGTGGCCAGCAGACCCCGAGAGGTGAATCCCCGCCAGAACAGGGAGTACGTCAGCGCGGGCGCCACGGCCGACGCCCCGACGCAGATCGCCACGGTGGTCAGCACCCTGAGATTCCAGTCCTGCACCAGGGTGGCGAGCACGATGGCGATGGTGCCCACCCCAACGCTGGTCCACCCCGCAACCGTCATCTCGGTGCGGGGGGTGGCCCGTCCGCGCCGCGCCGCCTGGGCGAAGAGGTCGTGGGCGAGAGAGGACGCCGCTGCCAGGGTCATCCCCGCCACCGATGACAGCAGCGTGATGAAGATCGTCCCGGCCACGGCCGTGTAGACCAGGGTCTGGCCGGCCGAGGACGGCCCCCCTCCGAGCATCCGGGACAGCATCAGCACGGCGGAACTGCCGTGCGGGTCGGCCGCGACGATCGCGCGCGATCCGACCAGTGCCGCTGCCCCGGTGCCGATGACGACCACCAGCAGACAGAAGGTGGTGACCGCGCCGACCGCCCAGGACATCGAGCGGCGCACGGCCGGAGCGTCCTTCGCCGAGTACAGACGCATGGTGATGTGCGGCAGGACGCCCACGCCGAGGACGATGGTGATCTGCTGACTGACCCAGTCCAGCTTGGCGCTGGTCGAACCACCCTCCTGCAGGCCCTGCTCGAGGAACCGCGGCCCGGCGCCGCTGCCGCGCTGAGCGGCTTGGAGCAGCGCGTCGGCGCTCCAGTCGAAGCGGTTCAGCACCAGGACGGCGACGATGGCACTGGTGCCGAGCAGCAGCACGATTTTGATGATCTGGATGATCGCGGTTCCACGCATACCGCCGACGGCCGCGTAAATGATCATCAACGCTCCGACGATGGCGATGCACGTCGTCTTGGCGCCGTCGAGCCGGATGTCGAGGATGAAGGTCAGCAGCGAGCCCGCCCCGGACAGCTGGACGATCAGGAACGGCAGGGACGCGGCGAGGGTGACCACGCTGGCGGCGATGCGCACCGCACGACCGGGCATGTTGCGGGCCAGGACGTCGCCCATGGTGAACCTGCCCGCGTTGCGCAGGGGTTCAGCCAGCAGGAACATCAGCAGCACCAGCGACATCGCGGTGCTCATCGCCAGCACGAAACCGTCGTACCCGGCGAGCGCGATGATGCCGGTGGTGCTCAGCACGGTGGCCGCGGAGATGTAGTCGCCCGCGATCGCCAGGCCGTTCTTGAACGGGGTCAGTGTGCGGTAGCCCGTGTAGAAGTTCGGCAGGTCATCGCGGTCCGGCCCGGCCATGACGCAGATCAGCAACGTCAGGGTGACGAGCGCGGTGAAGATGATCAGGACGGTGGTCTCCGTCCCGGAGCTGAAATCGTTCATTCCCCCACCTCGGCACCGAGGGTCTGCTGTCTGATCTCCAGCGCCAGCGGGTCCACCGACCGCCGCGCGCTGTGCGCGTACCAGCGGACCGCGGCGAACGTCACGGCAAGTTGGATCAGCCCCAGAGCGATCCCGAAGGTCAGCTCACCGGCTATCCGAGCGGCCATCAGATCCCTGGCAAAGCAGGACAGCATCACATAGATGACGAAGCAGCCGAGCGCGGTGAGCGTCGAGACCCGGCGGAGGATGCGGTAGGCCGAGCGCAGGGACGCCAGCTCCGTGTGGCGGGGCCGGGCGTACGCCTGGCTGTCCGTCCGGGAGCGCCGGGGTGGTGGCGGCGCCTCCGGGGGATACCAGACGTTGTCGTGATAGGTCATCCCTCGACCCTCCATTGGTTTGATTTTCAAGGGTCGAGTGACCCGAGTCGGGGACGATACCGACTGGTCAGCATGTGCGGAAGTGCTCTTGCTCGAACTCTTTTGCGCCACAAACTACTCACAGGGCGTCAATGTCGGGCGGCAACCTGTCATTTGCATGCTACTCGCGGGTATGCCATGCTCCGCATCCCGTGAGAACTACGGCCTAACGTGTTCAGGGGGAAAGAACCGGATGCGCTACGGCAGCGAGCCGACGCCACATGGATGAGATGTTCGGCTGCCCCATCGTGGTCTTCGGCGGCGAAGGTGATCCGGCGTTCGATATCGGTGAGCTCCAGGCGTGGTCGCACCACACCACCACGGAATTCACGCTCCATCGGATGCCTGGAGACCGCTTCTTCGTCCACAGCCACCAAGAGCCCCCACTGAAAGAGCCCTCCGCCGTTTTGGTCCAGACCTCTTGACCATTGGTCCAGACCTTCTTACGCTCCTCAACACTGTGGTGGGCGCGGCATGCGGCTCACCGGGCGGCGCAGGTCACCCATTCGTCCTCGTACCCCCACTCGAGGAGCACCCTTTGAGCAGTCGACTCTTTCAAGGCACCAGACGTCCTGGATACAGAGCCTTCGCAGCCCTCACCGCGCTGCTGCTCCCCCTTGCCGCACTCGTCGGTCTGGCCGCCCCCGCCCAGGCCGCCGAGGCAACAGCCACCTACACCAAGGTCTCCGACTGGGGTACCGGCTTCGAAGGCAAGTGGACGGTGAAGAACACCGGCACCGCGGCCATCAACAGCTGGACCGTCGAGTGGGACTTCCCCGCCGGCACCTCGGTGACCTCGGCCTGGGACGCCGATGTCACCGGCTCCGGCACCCACTGGACCGCCAAGAACAAGAGCTACAACGGCACTTTGGCGCCCGGCGCAACCGTCAGCTTCGGCTTCAACGGCAAAGGCGGCGGCAGCGCCAGTGGCTGCAGGATCAACGGCGGCTCCTGCGACGGCGGCAGCACCCCTGGAGACAACCCGCCCTCCGCGCCCGGCACTCCAAGCGCCGGCAATGTCACCACCACCTCGCTGACGCTCAAGTGGACCGCGGCCACTGACGACAAGGGTGTCAAGAACTACGACGTCTACCGCGGCTCCACAAAGATCGCCACCGTCACCGGCACCAGCTACAACGACACCGGGCTGACGGCCGGCACCACCTACTCCTACAGCGTGAAGGCGCGCGACACCGCCGACCAGGTCGGCCCCGCCAGCGGCACGACCACCGTCACCACAGCGGGCGACGGAGGCGGCGGAGGTGGCCGAGACGGCATGGTCAAGCTCGGCTACTTCGCGGAGTGGGGCGTCTACGGCCGGAACTACCACGTCAAGAACTTGGTCACCTCCGGCACCGCGGCCAAGCTGACCCACATCAACTACGCCTTCGGCAACGTCACCGGCGGCAAGTGCGCGATCGGTGACTCCTACGCCGACTACGACAAGGCCTACACCGCCGACCAGAGCGTCGACGGCGTGGCCGACACCTGGGACCAGCCGTTGCGCGGCAGCTTCAACCAGTTGCGCAAGCTCAAGAAGAAGTACCCGAACATCAAAGTGCTGTGGTCCTTCGGCGGCTGGACCTGGTCCGGCGGCTTCACCGAGGCGGCCAAGAACCCGGCGGCCTTTGCCCAGTCCTGCTACGACCTGGTGGAGGACCCCCGCTGGGCGGATGTCTTCGACGGCATCGACATCGACTGGGAGTATCCCAACGCCTGCGGTCTGTCCTGTGACACCAGCGGAGCGGCGGCCCTGAAGAACCTGATGCAGGCCCTGCGCGCCAAGTTCGGCAGCGGCAACCTGGTCACCGCGGCCATCACGGCCGACGCCTCCAGCGGCGGCAAGATCGACGCCGCCGACTACGCCGGAGCCGTGCAGTACGTCGACTTCTACAACGTCATGACGTACGACTTCTTCGGGGCTTGGGACGGGGATGGGCCGACCGCCCCGCACTCCCCGCTCACCTCCTACAGCGGCATCCCGCAGCAGGGGTTCAACTCCGATGCCGCCATCCAGAAGCTCAAGGGCAAGGGCATCCCGTCCGGCAAGCTCAACCTCGGCATCGGCTTCTACGGCCGCGGCTGGACCGGGGTCACCCAGAGCGCGCCCGGTGGCACGGCCGGCGGACCGGCCCCGGGCACCTATGAGCAGGGCATCGAGGATTACAAGGTGCTCAAGGGCTCATGCCCGGCCACCGGCACCATCGCCGGCACGGCCTACGCGCACTGCGGCAGCAACTGGTGGAGCTACGACACCCCCGCCACCATCGCCGGAAAGATGAACTACGTGAAGAGCCAGGGCCTGGGAGGCGCGTTCTTCTGGGAGTTCAGCGGTGACACCGCCAACGGCGAGCTGATGACCGCGATCGACAACGGCCTGGGGTAGGTCCCCATCAGCGACCGGGGAGACGGCCCCGCCCACCGTCTCCCCGGTTTCTCGCGCGTTCCGACTGTTTGGCGGCCCTTCATTTTTCAGCGCCGCAACAACCACATCGCCACCGTGCTGTACGGAGCCTGGTCCGCCTGATCGGAGGCCGTCTCGCCGACCGTGGCGGGCGCCACAAGGCCGCCGCGGCTGTCGGTTACGGGCTGTCCGCGCTGGGCAAACCGGCCCTGCTCGTTGTGCACAGCGTGCCGCTGATCGGCGCTGTGCTCGCCGCCGACCCTACGGGCAAGGGCCTGCGGACGGCGCCGCGCGACGCCATGATCTCGCTCGCCTCCCCGCCCGACGCCCGGGGGCGTTCCTTCGGCGTGCACCGGGCCATGGACACCGCGGGAGCGCTGCTGGGCCCGATCACCGCGTTTCCCCAGGAGTGGTTCCCCCTGCTGCCGCTGGTCACAGCCGGTCCGTTCCTGCTGCTCGCCGTACCGCTCGGACAGGCAGCCGACCGGTTCGGCCGGTGTAGGGTCTTCCTCACCGGCCATCGGGGTCTCCTGGCCGCGTTCATGCTGGTCCTCGCGCCGGTACCCGGTCCGGCGCTGCCGGTCGGGATCGAGGTGCTCGTCTGCACGGCGCCTTCTACGCCGCCACCGACGGCGTGCGGTCGTGCTCATGGCCGCCGCGGCAGGCTCGACACCGCCCGAGCTGCGCTCCAGCGGGCTGCTCGCTCCCCGGACGGAACCCGGCCGGCGTTCAAGAAGCGGGTGCCCGGGCTGCCGGCCGACGGGCCCTGGCGGCTGTACGTGCTCGACCTGCGCAGCATGCGCGAGCGGCCGCTCGCCGAGCACCGCGGCGTCGACGACCAGGCCGTCTGGCTGGACGACCGCACGCTCGCGTACGCCTTGCCCGGAGACTTCGAAGCGGATACATGGACCGTGCCCGCCGATGGCAGCGGCGCTGCCCGGCGGCTGATGACAGCGGCCTTGGCCCCGGCGGTGGTCGGCTGAGCCGTGCCGGCCCCGCGGCCTGGCCGGGTCAGGTCACATGGTGGTGGGCCTGGGCGAACTGTTCGATGATGGCGGCGCAGAAGGCCGGCAGGTCGGCGGGCGAACGGCTGGAGGTGAACTGGCCGTCGATGACGACCTCTTGCTCGACGACCTCAGCCCCCGCGTTGCGCAGATCGGTCCGGATGCTCGGCCAGGAGGTGAAGCGGCGTCCGCGCACGACGTCCGCTTCCACCAGGGTCCACGGGCCGTGACAGATGGTGGCGACCGGCTTCCCGCTGTTCACGAACGCCTTGACGAAGCCGACCGCGTCCCGATTGAGACGGAGCTGGTCGGGGTTCATGGTGCCGCCGGGCAGCAGCAGCGCGTCGTAGTCGTCGACGTCGGCGTCGACGACCAGCCGGTCGACGGGGAAGGTCCCCGCCTGATGCAGGTCCCACTGACGCGCCTGTATCTCGCCGGGCCGGACCGAGAGGATCTCGGTCTTCGCCCCGGCGCCGTGGAGGGCGCCGCGCGGTTGCTCGAGTTCCACGCGCTCGACGCCGTCGGCGGCCAGGATCGCGACCTTCTGGCCGCGCAGTTCATGTGCCATGCGCTGGTCCTTCACTGAGCGGTGTGGGGACGGCTCACAGCGGCCCTTACGACCAGACGCTGCTGTCGCCGTCCTGCCACTCCACCACCGAGGGGTCCTCGACGTCAGCGTTGTCGATCCCGGCGCGGCGCATGAACTCTTTGACATCCTCGACCGAATATGCCCGGCCCACCAGCACGCCGTTGATCTCCACCCGCCGGAAGGGCCATGGCGCCGACGTCGGGGGGTACACAACTACGGGCGGAGTGCCCATGCCTCCAGGGTGCGCCGCCCACGGCGGCGGCGCATCTCGGGCACGACCGGCCCCCCGGCCGTACGGTTGCCATGGCCTTGGCGCCCTACGACTGCCGATGTACTGATCGCGCGCCGCGTACACCAGACCTTCCGTACATCCGTGGTCGCACTGCGTACGGACGAGGCCGCTGGTCAACCGCCGGGTGCGGGAACGGCCTTGACCATCCGGGCGTAGACCACGACGTTTCCCAGATAGCCGGTGGCCTTGGTGTAGCCGCCGCCGCAGGTGATCACCCGCAGTTCCGGCCCCTTCGTGTCGCCGTACACGTGGTCGCTGGGGAAGGCGTTCTTCGCGTAGACCTCGATGCCGTATATGGAGAACTCCGCCGTGCTCCGGTCCGCCCGGGTGATGGAGATGGTGTCGCCCTTGTGCAGGGCACCCAGGGCGTAGAAGACGGCCCGTCCCTGCGGGGTGTCGACGTGCCCGTCGACGATGGCGTTCCCGGCGCTGCCCGGGCTCGGGCCGTTCCGGTACCAGCCCGCCAGGTTCTTGTCCTCCATCGGCGGTGCCTTCAGCTGCCCGGTCCGGTCCAGTCCCAGACCCACGATGGGAGCGTTGACGCCGATCCTGGGGATGCGAATGCGCGTGGGCGGGGAGGGTTTCAGCGGGGCCACGGTCGGCGCCGGGGTGGGTGCGGTGTTCGCCTCCGGGGCGGCGCTCGTCAAGGCGTCAGCCGCCGAGGGGCGGGGCGGACCTTCGGTGTGTGTACCCGCGTAGACCATCCAGCTGCCGGCACATACTGCGGCAGCCGCCGCGGCAAGGGCTGCGCGGGTGCCGCGCTGGACTGGTTTTCGCACGGTCTGTGCCTTCCGTGTGATCGGTTGGGGAGAAGATGGAACGGGAGCGCTCCACCCGATGGCGCCCTCGCCCTTCGGTGGCCAAGCCCGCGGCGCTCGCTGCGGGAACGACGATCAAGCCCCCGCGGGGGATCGGATCCTGATGCCCGCGGCGGCACGGCGGTGCGGCAGCAGCGCCGCTCCAGTGACCAGCCCGGCCGCGGCGAGCGTGCCACGCCGGTCCCAGCTGACATGGTCGTCCTCCTGGCACATGGTGAGGCCGGCGGGATGGTCGCCAGCCATCGCTCATGGACTACCCGGCCAATTACTCGAATATGGGCACCATTCGGGTGATTACCGGGCAATCCTGCGGCGAGTCACATTGACGTGGCAGGAGTGACGTGGTGCAGCTGCCGACGTGTGGTGGAGCTTGTCAGGGCTTTCGCCCGACGGCGCCGAACTGCGCCACCGCCTCCGGTGCGGTCCCCTCGTCGCCGAGTTCCGGGCGCCAGAGCGCACAGGACACCAGGCCCGGCTCCAACAGCTCCAGCTCGTCAAGGAATTGAGCGATCTCCTGGCTGCTGCGGGCGGTGATCGCAGGGGTGGCATGGTCGTTCCAGAACCGCATGGCCGCCGCGTTCGCTTCGCCGCCGAGTTCCAGGGTGGGGTGAGTGAGCACCAGGTAGCTGCCTGACGGCACGGCATTCAGCAGTCGCCGCACGATGGCCCGCGCCTGGTCGGTGTCGAGGATGAAGTTCAGGATTCCCAGCATCATGATCGCCACAGGCCGGGTGAAGTCCAGTGTCTCCGAGGCGGCCTGCAGGATTTTTTCCGGGTCCTGGGCGTCGGCTTCGACGTAGTCGGTGGCGCCTTCCGGACCACTGGTGAGCAGGGCGCGGGCGTGGGCCAGCACGATGGGATCGTTGTCGACGTAGACGATCCGTGAGTTGGGGGCCACCCGCTGGGCGACCTCATGGGTGTTGTCGGCGGTCGGCAGACCGGTGCCGATGTCCAGGAACTGCCGGATTCCCTCGTCGTTCGCCAGATAGCTCACCGTACGGCCGAGGAACGCACGGTCGGCGCGGGCCACCTCCGCGATGCTGGGGAACATCGCGGCGACATGATCACCTACTTCGCGGTCAGCGGCGTAGTGGTGCTTCCCGCCCAGCCAGTAGTTCCACACCCTGGCGTTGTGCGCCACGCTGGTGTCCACTCTGCCCGTCCGGTTCATCTGCACTCCCTGGCCTTGCGGGGATCGCCGCGTGAAGCAATGAGCATGCCATTCTCTGCCCGCCGTCGCGGGCGATCCGCCGGATCGCTGCGGTGGTTCAGCGCGGTCGCGATGGGGTGGGCGTATCGCGGTGGATGTTCCCGCTCACCTGACTCAGAGGGTGGCCGGTGCCGGACCAGCGCCGCTGGATGATCTCCGCGGCGATGGACACCGCGGTCTCCTCCGGTGTCCGGGAGCCCAGGTCAAGCCCGATCGGGGCGGACAGCCGGGCCAGCTCGGCGTCGGTCACGCCCTCCTGCCGCAACCGTGCGGTCCGGTCGGCGTGCGTACGGCGGCTGCCCATCACACCGATATAGGCGGCCGGGGTCCGCAGCGCCGCCACCAGCAGCGGCACATCGAACTTCGGATCGTGGGTGAGCACACAGATCACCGTGCGCTCGTCGACCTCGGTCCGCTGGAGGTAGTCGTGCGGCCATGCGCACACCACCTCATGCGCCTGCGGGAACCGCCGGTCCGTGGCGAAGACCGGGCGCGCGTCGCACACGGTTACCCGGTACCCCAGATACGCGCCGATGCCGGTCACCGCTGCCGCGAAGTCGGTCGCGCCGAAGACCAGCATCCGGGGCGGCGGAGCGAAGGACTGGACGAACACCGCGACGTCATCCATACGGCGCTGACCGCGCGGCCCATAGTGCTCGATCCCGGTTCTGCCCTGCGCCAGCAGCCCGCGGGCGTCGTCGGTCACCGCGGCATCGAGCCCGCCGTTGCCGAGTGAGCCGTACACCCGGTCCGGCCAGACGCAGCGCTCGGCGCCCAGCGGCGCCGCGCCACCGGTCACCGTCGCCACCGCCACCGGCTCCTGGCGCCCCAGTGCATCGACCACCTGGGCGATCGGTGAGGCGGAGTCGACCCGCCGGACCAGGACGTCGATGGTCCCGCCACACGTCAGGCCCACCGAGAACGCCTCGTCGTCGCTGATGCCGTAGCTCTCCAGCTGTGGCTCTCCGTTGCGCAGCACCTCGGTCGCCACCTCGTACACCGCACCCTCGACACAACCACCGGAGACGCTGCCCACGGCCTCCCCGGAGGCGCTGACCGCCATCACCGCGCCGGGGTCCCGCGGCGCGCTGCCGCGCACCCCCACAACGGTGGCCAGTCCGAACGGAATGCCCTCGGCGAGCCAACGGTCCAGCTGCGGCTTCACATCACGCATCGCGCTTCGTCCTCCGGTCTCGCTCGCGTCAGGTGGCGGCATCCAAGTAGCGCAGCAGCACTCCCACACCGTCATCCAGCGGCATGTCCTCCTGCGGTACGACAACCAGCTCGGCGCCCGTGCCGAAGACCGCGCGGATCAGGGCGGCAGAGGCCGGGTGCTCCTCGACGGAGCTCACCCCGAAGGACGCCAGGTCCGTAGCGGAGAGGGCGATGTCCGCCGGCTCCGGCCCGGTCCACAGCCGCCCAGGGAACCGGGTGCCACGGCCCAGCAGAAGCGACTTCGCCTGACCACGCTGCAGGGCGGTGACAGTTGCCGGCATGCCCTCCGCAGCACTGCCGTCGCGGGCCCGCTGTGCCAGGAACGTCTCCGCCTGGGCCCGGTCCCGGGCCGCCATGCGCCCCCGGAACAGATCGCCGAGCTCCTCCTCCAGCAGCGCCCGGCCCGTGTCGTCCACCCGCCCGTCGCCCTCGACGATGACGACACGCCTGCGCAGACGCCGGGGCAGGTGGTGAACGAGGACGCCGCGCGCCCACACCTCCCCGCGCACCACGATCACCTCCGCGCCGCCGCCCCGGGCGGCCAGCTCCTCCAGCTCATCGACGAACTGCGGCGCACCCCTGCGCCAGTCCGCCACCGGCACCCGCCGACGCACCCGCGGACCGGGCGTGACCGTGCCGATCGGCCACCTCCCGGCCTCGAGATCCACCTCGAACTCCTCCGGCACCCCGCTCTCGCCCCGGTGGTCGGCGCGGTGCACGACGAAGGCGACGTACGGAATGTCCGGGGCGTGCTGCAGCGCCAGCGGCATCGCGTCGGGCAGCGAGGTGAACCGGGCCTGGTCGTGAACCGGCGGTTCGGGCAGCTCCTCGGCCAGCGCCAGCCGCCCCCGAGCCGCGAAGATCGCCTGGCCGTGCCGTCCCGGCACATCCCGGTCGGCGCCGACCACCCTGGTCAGCGCGGTGACGGTGGCGTTGTCGGCTCCTTGCGCAGCCAGGTCGTCACGCAGATGGCGACGGCGCATATCGATGGCCCGGTCCGGATCGTCGACGTCCCGGGAGGTGTCCACGTAGGCACAGGCATACGGCCCGGGGCGGGCGTACAGGCGTGTGAGGAAGGAGAGCTTCACCGTGGCCTCCTCTCCGCTCACCCCCCGGCTACCCCGAAGCCCGTGGTCGACCACCCCGCCGGTTCACCGATCGCGGTCGTCGACGACACGGCGGATCTTGCCGACCGAGCGCTCCAGGGTCTCGGGGTCGACGACGGCCACCTCCGCCGTTACGCCGACCCCGTCCTTCACGCCCCTGGCGATGGCCGTGGCAGCGGCCTCGCGCTGGTCCGGTCCGGCGCCGGGCCGGGCCTCGACCCGTACGGTCAGCTGGTCCATCCGGCCGCGGCGGGTCAGGTGCAGCTGGAAGTGCGGGGCGACACCCGGGATGCGCAGCACGATCTCCTCGACCTGGGTGGGGAAGAGGTTCACCCCGCGCAGGATGATCATGTCGTCGCAGCGGCCGGTGATCTTCTGGATCCGGCGGAAGGCGGGGCGGGCCGAGCCGGGCAGCAGCCGCGTGAGGTCCCGGGTGCGGTAGCGGATGACCGGCATGGCCTCCTTGGTGAGGGAGGTGAAGGCCAGTTCGCCCTCCTCGCCGTCGGGGACCGCCGTGTCCGCCAGCGGGTCCACGATCTCGGGATAGAAGTGGTCCTCCCAGACGTGCAGTCCGTCCTTGGTCTCCACGCACTCCTGCGCCACTCCCGGGCCGATGACCTCGGACAGGCCGTATATGTCGACGGCGTGGATGTCCAGGCGCTCCTCGATCTCCCGGCGCATCTCCTCCGTCCACGGCTCGGCGCCGAAGATGCCGACCTGGAGGGATGTGCCGCGCGGGTCGATGCCCTGCCGCTCGAACTCGTCGAGGAGCGTGAGCATGTAGGAGGGCGTGACCATGATGATCTCGGGCCGGAAGTCCTGGATGATCCGGACCTGCCGGGCCGTCATTCCGCCGGAGGCGGGGATCACGGTGCAGCCGGCCCGCTCGGCTCCGTAGTGCGCCCCCAGCCCTCCGGTGAAAAGCCCGTAGCCGTAGGAGATGTGCACCTTGTGGCCGGGACGGCCGCCGGCGGCGCGAATGGAGCGGGCGACGACGTCGGCCCACATCGACAGGTCGTTCTCGGTGTAGCCGACCACGGTGGGGCGGCCCGTGGTGCCGCTGGAGGCATGGATCCGGCGCACCTGTTCGGTGGGTACGGCGAACATGCCGAAGGGGTAGGCGTCGCGCAGGTCGGCCTTGGTGGTGAAGGGGAAGCGGGCCAGGTCCTCCAGTGAGCGACAGTCCTCCGGTGTGACCCCGGCCTCGTCGAACTTCCGCCGGTAGACCTCGACATGATCGTACGCGTGCCGCAGGGTGGCCTTCAGACGCCTGAGCTGGTGTGCCCGCAGCTGCTCGCGGTTCATCCGCTCCCCGGCGTCCAGCAGCTCCTGGGGAAGCGCGCTGCCCAGGTGCCGTGCCTGAGCCGCGGTGGCCGTGAGTTCGCTGCTCATCGTCTGTCCTCCACCACCCATCCATGAACCGACCGAACATTCGGTTAGCCCTGCGGCGACGTCCAGTAATCCAGCATCGGTACGGGCTGTCAAGGGTTGCGGCGCGCCCGCCGGCCGCGGCTCGTCAGCCGAGAGCGCGGTCCAGATTGAACGCGGCGCTGATCAGCGCCAGGTGGGTGAAGGCCTGCGGGAAGTTGCCGCGCTGCTCACCGGTGTGGCCGATCTCCTCGGCGTACAGGCCGACGTGATTGGCGTAGGTGAGCATCTTCTCGAAGGCCAGCCGGGCCTCGTCGCGGCGCCCGGCCCGCACCAGCGCCTCCACGTACCAGAACGAGCAGATCGAGAACGTGCCCTCCTCGCCCCGCAGCCCGTCCGGGCTGGCCTCGGGGTCGTAGCGGTACACCAGCGAGTCGGACACCAGGTCCTCGCCGAGCGCATCGAGCGTGGAGAGCCATTTCGGGTCGGTGGGGGAGATGAACTTGGCGAGCGGCATCATCAGCAGCGAGGCGTCGAGCACATCGCCGTCCTCGTACTGGACGAACGCCCTCCGCCGGGGGGACCAGCCGCGCTGCATGATCCGCCGGTAGATCACATCCCGGGTCTCCCGCCAGCGCGGCATATCGGCCGGCAGGCCACGGCGGTTGGCCATCCGGATGGCCCGTTCGATCGCCACCCAGCACATCAGCCGTGAATACAGGAAGGTCTTGCGCCCCCCGCGGGTCTCCCAGATGCCCTCGTCGGGCTGGTCCCAGTGGTCGCAGACCCAGTCCACCAGTCGGCAGACGTCGTCCCAGTGGTCGCTGGAAATGGGCTGCCCCCACTTGTCGTAGAGGTAGATGGAGTCGATGAGCGCCCCGTAGATGTCGAGTTGAAGCTGCTCGGCGGCCGCGTTGCCGATCCGCACGGGGGCAGAGCCCCGGTACCCCTCGAGGGGGAGCTCGCGTTCGGGCAGGCCGCTGCGGCCGTCGATGCCGTACATGATCTGCAGCGGTCCCGAGGGATGACCCGGGTCGCGCAGAGTGATGCGTTCGTGCAGGAAGTTTATGAAGGCCTCGGCTTCGTCGGTGAACCCCAGCCGGAGCAACGCGTAGACGCAGAACGCGGCATCGCGGATCCATACGTACCGGTAGTCCCAGTTGCGCTCGCCGCCGATCTGCTCGGGAAGGGCGGTCGTCGGCGCGGCCACGATCGCACCCGTCGGCGCGTAGGTGAGCAGCTTGAGCGTCAGTGCGGACCGGTGCACCATCTCCCGCCACCGGCCCCGGTAGCGCGAGGCTGACAGCCATTTCCGCCAGAACAGTACGGTGGCGTTGAACTCCTCCTCCGCCTCGGCGTGCGGACACGCGCGCAGGGCGACGTCGTCACCGATCCGGTCGAGGGCGAACACCGCGGTCTCGCCCTCGAGGAGCTTGAACTCCGACCACACGTCCTTGTCGTCGCGCTCGATCGGCGCACTGGCCGTCAGCGCCAGAGAGAGATCCGGGGATTCGAAGAGCGCCTGGCCCTGCTCCAGCCGCACGGTGTGCGGCTGGGTGCCATAGCCGAACCGGGGGGCGATCCGGGCCCGGAAGGGGATCGAGCCGCGAACGCAGACCACGCGCCGGATCAACCGGTGCCGGCCCCCTTCGCGCGAGCCGTCGACGATCGGCATGAAGTCCTGGATCTCGCCCACCCCGTCAGCCGAGAAGAACCGAGTGATCAGCACATTGGTGTCGGGGAAGTAGAACTGCTTCGTCCGGGCCGGCACGTCGGCGGCCAGCTCGAACGAGCCGCCCCGGTCGGCGTCCAGGATCGAGGCGAAGGCGCTGGGCGCGTCGAAGCGTTCGGGGCAGTACCAGTCGATGGTGCCGTTGGTGCCCACCAGCGCCACGCTGCGCAGATCGCCGATCAGCCCGTGGTCGGCGATCGGCTGGTACCGGAACATGCCGCCCGGGGGCGTCCGGTTCCGGTACTGGTAGGCGCCGCCCGTCGGGTCCGGGCGAGCACCGAACTGCTCAGTCATGCGATCAGCCTCCCCGCCTTCCGCGGAACCGCTGGCCGATGCTTCGAGCGTAGACGCGTTCGCGGGTCAGCGACGGTGGACGCCCGTGTACAGGCCGTTACGGCGCGGCGATCCGGCGGGCATAGCGTGGTGGGATGGACAGCGCTGAACGGGCGAACGCACCCGCGCGGCCCGATGACCCGGATTTCCCGGCCCGCCGTGCCCCGCACTGCGCCGGGTTCGCCGAGCTGGACGCGGCGGTGGCCGAATGCCGGGCGTGCCCGCGGCTGGTGGCCTGGCGTGAGCATGTCGCCGCGGTCAGACGCGCGGGCTTCCAGGACTGGGAGTACTGGGGGAGGCCGGTGCCGGGCTTCGGCCCGCCGGACGCCGCGCTGGCCGTGGTCGGGCTCGCCCCCGCGGCACACGGAGGCAACCGGACCGGTCGGATGTTCACCGGGGACGCCTCCGGGGACATCCTCTACGCCGCACTGCACGCCATCGGACTCGCCTCCCAGCCGACGTCCACGCACCGCGGCGACGGGCTGGAGCTGCGCGGCGTACGCATCACCGCGCCGGTGCACTGCGCGCCACCGCACAACAGGCCCACCCCGGCGGAGCGGGACACCTGCCGCCCCTGGCTGGCGCGCGAGCTGGAGCTGCTGGGCCCGACCCTGCGCGCCGTGGTGGTGCTTGGGGCCTTCGGCTGGCAGGCGCTGCTTCCGGTCCTCGCGGACGCGGGCTGGCAGGTGCCGCGCCCCCGTCCCGTCTTCGGCCATGGAACCCATCTGACCCTGCCAGCCGGCCCCTCCGGGCACGAGCCGCATGAACTGCATCTCCTCGGCTGCTATCACCCGAGTCAGCGCAATACGTTCACCGGGAAGCTCACCTTCTCCATGCTGTGCGAGGTGCTCAGCCGCGGAGCCGACCTCGCGGGTCTCGGCGCGGTGCGGCCCGGCAGACCCACGGGGTGAGGGCTTCGGTCACGGCCTGCCGCCGCGCACCGCGGCCCGGAACGCCATCGGGGTGGTCCCGGTGCGCTGGTGGAAGAACTTGCTGAAGTTCGTGGCGTCGTGGAAGCCGAGCCGGCCCGCGATCCAGGTGGCGGACTGGTCGCTGTGTGCGAGCAGCCGCTTGGCCTCCAGGATCACCCGGCGGTCCACGAACTCCTTCGCTCCGACACCGACGGTGGCGAGAGTGGCCCGGGACAGGGTGCGCGCCGAGTAGCCGAGCGTATGGGCGTAGTCCTCGACGCGGCGGGTGCGGGCGAAGTCGCGCTCGACGGCGTCACGGAAGCGCAGATACGCCTCGCTCGGCTCGGTGGCGCCGGTGACGACGGGCGCGGTCGGATGGGCGAGGCGCAGAACCAGTACGGCGAGCAGGTGGCGCAGCAGGGCGATGTGGACCTCCAGCGGCAGCCCCTTGCCGCCGGCGAATTCCTGTTCCAGGTGGTCCAGTGCGGTGCGCAGCGCCACCCGGTCCTCGCCGCCCGGGTGCTGTACGACGGGGCCGAACCGCTCGTCGAGGTGCGCGGCGGCGACGGTGGCCCGGTCCAGGAACCCCGATTCGAAGAGGACGAGTGTGCCCTCGGCCGCGCTCAGATCGCCCCACTGCTGCACCTGCCCGGGCCGCACCCACAGCCATGAGTCCGGCTCCAGGGCATAGCCGGTGAAGTCCACCGCGTGCCACAGGGTGCCGCTCCGCAGGGTGAGCAGATGGTGGAAGTCGGGACGTTGGGGCGCGGCCAGGATCCCTTCGGGGGCGTGGGAGCGCAGCTGGGCCAGGGACATCACCTCCACGCCGGCCGGCGTGCCGACGGGAGGGGTGAAGGTGATCTCCGGGATCTCCCGGGGTGTGGTCTGTCGGCTTTTCACCATGAGTGGTCACCAGCGCACCAGGTCGGTGCCAGCGGTAGCTACGAGATTGATGACTGTCATCACAGTTCAACGCCTTGCGGCGGATCGTGCAACGCAGAGCGTGGTTCACCGCGAGGCGTTGCGGTGACGCAAAGGGGCAAGCCGGTTCACGGCAGGCGGGCCTGTGTACGCAACCGGCCACCCGGCCGGTGGAGCCTCGGCGTGGCGGCGGGCCGGGCGCGCGGCGACTTCGGCACGATGAGCCGAGCCACTGCCACGCGGAGCCCAGCTGTGAGGCGCGTTTCGGTATCTGGTCAGCGGTACCGAGGGGCACGTCCCCCTGCACGCCTGGTCGGCGAAATCGGCCTTCCGGGTGGGTCCCGGCAGCGCTAGGAGGTCCGATGGATACGGCGGAGGAGGAGCAGGCGAGGACAGCCGCGCCCGGCACCGAGCGGCGGCTACGGCTCGGCAAGGCGCTCCTCGGCTGGCTGACGACCACGGACCACAAGGTGATCGGGAACCTGTATCTCGTCACATCCTTCGGGTTCTTCCTGGTGGCCGGGGCGATGGCGATGCTGATGCGCGCCGAGCTGGCCCGGCCCGGCATGCAGATCCTGAGTGCCGAGCAGTACGACCAGCTGTTCACCATGCACGGCACGATCATGATGCTGCTGTTCGCCACCCCCACCTTCACCGGTTTCGCCAATGCCGTCATGCCGCTGCAGATCGGCTCGCCCGATGTGGCCTTTCCCCGCCTCAACGCCTTCACCTACTGGGTGTTCCTGTTCGGCGGCCTGATGGTGCTCGGCGGCTTTCTCACCGCGAACGGGGCCGCGTCCTTCGGCTGGTTCGCCTACGCACCGCTGAACAGCGCGTACTTCAGTCCCGGAACGGGCGGCGATCTGTGGACGATGGGGCTCGTGGTGGCGGGACTGAGCACCATTCTCGGCTCCGTCAATTTCATCACCACCATCGTCTGTCTGCGTGCTCCGGGCATGACGCTGTTCCGGATGCCGTTGTTCACCTGGACCGTTCTGTTCACGTCGATTCTGGCACTGCTGGCGTTCCCCGTGCTCACCGCGACACTGCTGGCCCTGGAGGCGGACCGGAAGTTCGGCGCGCATGTCTTCGATGCCGCCAACGGCGGCGCCCTGCTGTGGCAGCACCTGTTCTGGTTCTTCGCCCATCCCGAGGTCTACATCGTGGCTCTGCCGTTCTTCGGCATCATCTCGGAAGTCATCCCGGTCTTCAGCCGTAAGCCGCTCTTCGGGTACGTGGCGTTGATCGGTGCCACGATGGTCATCACCGGTCTGTCCGCGACGGTCTGGGCGCACCACATGTTCGCGACGGGTGCCGTACTGCTGCC
Source organism: Streptomyces sp. HSS9-12 (assembly GCF_054963655.1). Classification (NCBI taxonomy): domain Bacteria; kingdom Bacillati; phylum Actinomycetota; class Actinomycetes; order Kitasatosporales; family Streptomycetaceae; genus Streptomyces; species Streptomyces sp. HSS9-12. Next base: position 24,502 of record NZ_JBUEGC010000057.1, read on the forward strand.
CTTCTTCGCGCTGCTGTCGTTTGTGATCGCGGTGCCCACCGGGGTGAAGTTCTTCAACTGGATCGGCACGATGATGCGGGGATCTCTCTCCTTCGAGACGCCCATGCTCTTTGCGATCGGATTCCTGGTCACCTTCCTCCTGGGCGGGCTGTCCGGTGTGCTGATCGCCTCGCCCCCGCTGGACTTCCATCTGACGGACTCGTACTTCATCGTCGCGCATCTGCACTACGTGCTCTTCGGCACGATCGTCTTCGCCACCTTCGCCGGGTTCTACTTCTGGTGGCCGAAAATGACGGGGCGTATGCTCGACGATCGCCTTGGAAAGATCCATTACTGGACGCTCTTCGTGGGGTTCCAGGGCACCTTTCTGGTGCACCACTGGCTGGGTGAGCAGGGCATGCCACGCCGATACGCCGACTATCTGGCCGCCGACGGATTCACCACCCTCAACACCATTTCCACCATCGGCGCCTTTCTCCTGGGCCTGTCCACGCTGGTGTTCCTCTACAACGTCTGGAAGACGGCGGAGTACGGAACCAAGGTGACCCAGGACGACCCGTGGGGCTGGGGCAGGTCCCTGGAGTGGGCCACCAGTTGCCCGCCGCCCCGGCACAACTTCGATGCGCTGCCGAGGATCCGCTCCGAGTCTCCGGCATTCGACCTGCATCATCCGGAGGTGGCGGAGGGGAGCGCCGGAGCAGGCGGCCCGCAGCCGCCCGGGCCGGAGGCGATCGGGCAGGTGACGCGGTGAAGGCGGAAGCGCTCATGTTCGCGGGAGTGGCGGTGTTCTTCGCCGCCACCGATGTGGTCTACGCATGGTTCTCCTACGAACCGGCGGGAACCGCCGCCCTTACGGTCTCGTTCCTGATGTCCGCTCTCATTTCGTTCTTCTGCTGGACACAGTACGTACGGCGGGGCGAGCGGGCGCAGGACCGGAAGAACGTACCGGTCCATGAGACCGCCGGCCCGCTCGAGTTCTTCCCGCCGCGCAGCTATTACCCCGTCCTCACGGCCGCGGCAACCGCGCTGCTCGGGCTCGGAGTCGTCTACGGACTCTGGTTGTTCATCATCGGCGTCGGCGCGTTGGCGCCCGGCATCGCGGGATTCGTCTTCCAGCACAAGGACCGCGGAGTGTAAGGCTGTCGTGGGCGAGAGGGAGAGTGGTGGATGCTGTTCTCGCGCAGGAAAGCACGGCTGACGGCCAAGGCGGAGCACGGGGCCGAGCGCGGCTTCGCGTTTCTGGACGGCCGACTGCCCGTGAGCGAGGCAGGCCGGCAGTTGCTCCGGAAGGCGTTTCCGGATCACTGGTCCTTCCTGCTGGGTGAGATCGCGCTGTACAGCCTGGTGGTGCTGGTGCTGACCGGGATCTTTCTCACCTTCTTCTTCAATCCGAGCATGTCCGAGGTCCGTTACACCGGTTCCTATGTCCCGCTCCAGGGAGTGCGGATGACGGAGGCGTACTCCTCCACGCTGCGCATCAGCTTCGACGTCCGGGGCGGGCTGCTCATGCGGCAGATCCACCACTGGGCGGCCCTGGTGTTCCTGGCGGCCGTCGTCCTGCACATGCTGCGGATGTTCTTCACCGGCGCCTTTCGCAGGCCCCGGGAAGTCAACTGGCTGATCGGCGTGACGCTGTTCATGCTGTCCCTGCTCGAGGGGTTCTGCGGCTATTCGCTACCGGACGACCTGCTCTCCGGGACCGGTCTGAGGATCGCGCAGGGAATCATGCTGTCGATCCCGCTTGTGGGCACGTATGTCAGCTTCTTCGCGTTCGGCGGACAGTACCCCGGTGACGACATCATTCCCCGGCTGTATGTGACCCACATTCTGCTCGTGCCCGGCATTCTGATCGCGCTGGTCGTCGTGCATCTGATCCTGGTGGTCCATCTCAAACACACCCAGTGGGGAATCCCCGGCAGGACGAACCGGAATGCGGTCGGCCGTGCGACCTTTCCCCAGTTCATCGCCAAGGCGAGCGGACTGTTTTTCCTGGTGTCCGGGGTCCTGGCCCTGATCAGCGGCCTGGTCCAGGTCAATCCGGTGTACGACTACGGCCCCTATCGTCCGGATCAGGACAGTGTCGGCTCCCAGCCGGACTGGTACGTCGGGTTCCTCGAGGGAGCGCTTCGGCTGGTCCCGGCATGGGAGACCACCGTGTTCGGCCACACTTTCATGTGGAACGTCCTGCTTCCGGCCGTGATCCTCCCGGCGCTGCTCTTCATGTGCCTGTACGCGTACCCGTTCTTCGAAGCATGGGTCACGGGGGACACCGGTGAGCACCATCTGTGTGACCGGCCACGGAACCGGCCCACCCGGACCGCCCTCGGCGCCGCCGGGATCACCTTCTACACCGTGCTTCTCATCGCCGGCGGCAACGATGTGATCGCGTACGTGCTGGACGTATCGCTGGGCGCCCTGACCTGGGTGCTGCGCGTGGCCCTCATCCTGGCTCCGATCATCGTGTTCATGGCCACCAAGCGGCTGTGCCTGGCACTGCAGGCGCACGATCGTGAGCGTCTGCTCGAGGGCGATGAGACCGGACTCATCAGTCAGCTGGTGGAAGGAGGGATGGTGGAGGCGCGTACCCCGCTCCCCCCGGAGGAGCGGTACACCTTGCTGCTGCGAGACGTCCAGCGCCCCCTCCAGCTCACCGCGGAAGGCATGGCCGCCCGGCCCGCACTCCTGCAGCGGCTGCGCGTGGCGCTGAGCACCTGGTACCACCAGGACACCGTGGAGTTGCCCGCCTCGCCCGAGCAGCGCAGGGAAATCGCGGCCAGGACCGCCGGACCGGCGAGAAGGGAACTCGGGTAGCGCGGGCCGCAAGGCCGATCGCTCAATGCTGCGCGGGCCGCGCATCGGCCACGAGCCGAGCGTTCTGGAAGCCGGCGCGGCGCACGGCACAGGCCGCCGCGTAACCCGCGCCCACCGGTACATCGGTCATCGACCAGCCGGTGAGCTGCGCGGGAACGGGCCCGGCGCCGACGTAGGTGACTGACGGATCCTCGGCCAGGCCGGTGCCGGTCGCCTTGAGATAGGCCTCCTTGCGGGTCCAGCAGCGGGCGAAGGCGGCCGGACGCATCTCCTCGGGCGTGGCGGCGAGTTCGGCGCGTTCCTCCGGGTGCAGCGAGGACATGACCGCGTCCACGGTCTCCGCCGACGGGACCGCCTCGACATCGACCCCGGCCGGTACGCCCGCGAAGGCGAGCAGGACCAGATCCTGCGCGTGCGAGAGAGAGAAGTGCACCGGCGCACCGGGGACTGCCGGGCGGCCGTGCGGGCCGCCACAAGAAGGGCAGGGCTCACGGATCAGCTCGACCGCTGCCGGGTCGGTGTCCAGATACGACCCGAGCAGCCGGCGCAGCGCGCTGTGGGCGACCTGGTACCGCTGTCGGTCGGAGGCTCGTATGAAGGCGTCGGCGCGGGCGCGCTCCTCGGCGTCGAGAACGTGCCGGTGCCCGGCGTCGGCGGCGGGCCCGTACTCCGACACCCGGACCAGCCACAGCCGCGGTCGGTCCGCCGCCCACACGCCACCCCGTAGCGGAGCGGGCAGTGGGTCCCGGCCGAGCAGTTTCGGGCCGTCAGGCGCCCCGTGTGCGGCGGTCATGCGGTCTGTCCCCCTCGAAAGCTCAAAGCCTGATCACCCTACCGGTCGCGTACGGCCGCCGCGGAGCTGCCCACGGGGCCGGCCCGACGCGGGCACCGCCGTGGACGACCCGGCCACGATGAACAAGCTCATCGACGACGGCGTGGACGGCCTGATCACCGACTACCCGGACCGGCTGCGCGAGGTGATGAAGCAGCGCGGCATGGATCTGCCCAAGCGGTACCCGGCACCGGCGGCCGGGTGAGCTGTGCCGCCGTTGGCGGTGTGTCCCGTTTTGACCCTGGAAGGGGCGGGTAAGGCCTGGCAGCCGAATCAGCCTGTCTGTCAGGGGAGCCCGCGTGTCCGTCGCCGACCTTCTGTCTGAGCTCGCGCGGCCGCCTGCCCCAGGACTGTGGCAGCGGCAAACCTGGCTCGCCGACGCCGCCACGCCGGGCGATCTGTCGGCCGCGCGGGCCCAGATGGGGTTCTCCCTCGCATGGCACATCGTGGTCGCCTGCCTGGGCGTCGGACTGCCGCTCCTCACACTGATCGTCGAGTGGCGAGGCTGGCGGACCGGAGATCCCGCCCTCCGGCTGCTGGCCCGCCGCTGGGCACGGGCCATGGGCGTGCTCTTCGCCGTCGGCGCGGTGTCCGGCACCATCCTCAGCTTCGAGATGGGGCTGCTCTGGCCCGGGCTGATGGGCCGTTACGGGCAGGTGCTCGGATTGCCGTTCGCCCTCGAGGGGATCGCCTTCTTCATCGAGGCGATCTTTCTGGGGATCTATCTGTACGCCTGGGACCGTCTGCCGCCCCGCCAGCACCTGCTGACCGGCATTCCGATCGTCATCGCCGGAGTGGCCTCGGCCTTCTTCGTCGTGTGTGCCAACGCCTGGATGAACCAGCCGCGGGGCTTCACATTGCGCGACGGGCAGGTGGCTTCCGTCGACCCCTGGGCGGCCATGATGAATCCGGCGAGCCCGCCGCAGACGGTGCACATGATTCTGGCCGCCCTCATGGTCGCGGCCTTCCTGACGGCGAGCGTGTACGCGGTCGCCCTGCTGCGTGGCCGTAACGACGCCTACCACCGGGCCGGGTTCTTCACCCCGTTCGTCCTCGGAGCCGTGGTCACCCCATTCCAACTCGTCGTGGGCGACTGGGCCGCACGTTTTGTCGCCGAGTACCAGCCGGTCAAACTCGCGGCGATGGAAGGCGTCTACCGCACCCACGACCATGTGCCCCTGACCATCGGCGGAATCGCCCGGGACGGGGGACTGCGGTACGGGCTGGAGATCCCCAATGGCCTGTCGCTGCTGATCGGGTACAGCCCGTCGACCGTCGTCCGGGGACTGGAGGAAGTGCCGCGGCCGCTCTGGCCCGCCGTCACGGCAGTCCATCTGGCCTTCGACGTGATGGTGGCCGTCGGCATGTTCCTGCTGGCCATGGGCCTGTGGCTGCTGCTCGCCCGGTGGCGGTGGGGGACCGTACGGCGCCGGGGAGGCCAGGACGACCTGCTGCGGCTGCGCGGCATGCGGGTCTTCCTGTGGCTGGCCGCGCTCACCGGTCCGGCGGCGGTCGTGGCCCTGGAGTGCGGCTGGGTGGTCACCGAACTGGGCCGTCAACCGTGGGTGGTACAGAGCCTGATGACTGTACGGGAGGCGGTGAACCCCGCCCCGGGCCTGATGAACGGGCTGTGGCTGGTGCTGCTGGTCTACGCCGCGATGACCGTGGCCACCGTGTACGTGCTGCGCCGGCTGGCCCAGGCCAGGCCCGTCCCGATCGCTCCGCAGGAGAGCGACGTCGAGGAATACCCCGTGACCTGAGAGCCCGTGCCGTGGCCACCGCGGCCCGGGAAAACCGTCAGACCGGAGGTCGGATGCTCGCCGAGGCGACGCTCGCCGTGATGTGGGTGGGGCTGACCTGCTACGCGCTGTTCGGCGGGGCCGACTTCGGCGCCGGCCTGTGGGACCTGCTGGCCGGCGGCACTGAGCGCGGGATGCCGCGGCGCAAGCTCATCGAGCACACGATCGCTCCCGTGTGGGAGGCGAACCACGTCTGGCTGATCTTCGTGGTCGTCCTGCTCTGGGCGGGGTTCTCGCCCGTGTTCGCCGCCGTGATGTCCACCCTGTACATCCCGCTGACCCTGGCCGCGCTGGGCATCATCGCGCGCGGGGCCGCCTTCGCCTTCCGCAAGGCCAGCACCGAGGTGTGGCAACAGCGACTGTTCGGCGCCTGTTTCGCCCTCTCCTCGGTCCTCACCCCGTTCTTCCTCGGGACGGTCGCGGGCGGTATCGCCTCCGGGCGGGTGCCACCGGGGCTCGCCCAAGGCGATGTGATCACCAGCTGGCTGAATCCGACGTCCCTGCTGGGAGGCGTACTGGCCGTGCTCACCTGCGCCCATCTGGCCGCCGTCTACCTGTGCGCGGACGCCGCCCGGGAAGGCAGCCCCGAACTCATGGCATGGTTCTGGCGCCGCGCCCTGATCAGCGGACTGGTCTGCGGTGCCGTCGCCCTCGTCGGGATCGCGATCCTGCACGCCGATGCGCCGAGGCTCTTCCACGGGCTCACCCACCGGGCACTGCCCCTGGTCGTCCTCAGCGCCTGCGCCGGGCTGGTGGCGCTCACCCTGCTGCGCCGCCGGCCGCACGCGGCCCGGGTCGTCGCGGCGCTGGCCGTCGCGGCCATCCTGTGGGCGTGGGGCGCCGCGCAGTATCCGTACATGCTCGTGCCCGAGGTCACCGTGGCCGAGGCGGCGTCGCATGACACGGTCCTGGCCGCATGTCTGGCCGGCCTCGCGGTGGGAGCGGTCTTCCTGGTGCCGTCGCTGTGGTGGCTGTACGCGATCTTCCAGCGCGGCCGCCCCGGAGCGGGGGACCACCCGGTCGACAGCGCGCGCTGAGGCGACCCATCCTGGAGGGTGTGGGTGGCGGGACACCCTCGAAAGGTCGACGCCGTATGGACATGGTCCAGGAAACCCCCTACCGATTCCGGATCGACCGCCACGGCCCCATGCGGGTCCCCGGCGTCGTGTTCGCCTCGCGCTCGCTGCTGCCCGAAGGCGGCGACCAGGCGCTTCAACAGGTCGTCAACGTCGCGTCGCTGCCCGGCATCGTCAAGGCCTCGTATGCGATGCCGGATGTGCACTGGGGCTACGGCTTCCCGATCGGCGGGGTGGCCGCGACCGACATCGAGCGGGGCGGCGTCGTCTCGCCCGGCGGCGTCGGCTTCGACATCTCCTGCGGAGTCCGGCTGCTCGCCGCCGACCTTGAAGCCAGGGAGCTGCGTGGGCTGCGCGACCGGCTGATGGACGGGCTGGACCGTACGACCCCGCGGGGCATGCGCCGCGGCGCGGTCTGGCACCTCACGGGGCGGGCACAGCTGGAGAAGGTGCTGACCGGCGGGTCGCGGTACGCGGTGGAACAGGGGCACGGCGAGCCGCGCGACCTGTCGCGGTGCGAGGACGAAGGCGCGGTCGGCGACGCCGACGCGGAGCAGGTCAGCGAACGGGCGCTGGAGCGTGGCCTCGGCCAGGTGGGCAGCCTGGGCGGGGGCAACCACTTCCTGGAGGTGCAGCAGGTCGACGAGGTGTACGACGAGGCGGCAGCGGAGGTGTTCGGGCTGCGGATGGGCCAGGTCTGCGTGATGATCCACTGCGGATCGCGCGGCCTCGGCCACCAGATCTGCACCGATCACGTCCGGGCGATGGAGGCGGATATGCCCCGCCACGGCATCCAGGTGCCCGACCGGCAGCTGGCCTGCGCCCCCGTCGACTCCTCGAGGGGCCGGGCCTACCTGGGGGCGATGGCCGCGGCGGCCAACTACGGCCGGGCCAACCGGCACCTGCTCGCCGACGCCGCGCGCCAGGTCTTCGCCCGGGTCACCGGCGCCCCCCTCGACCTCGTATACGACGTGTCCCACAACCTCGCCAAGGTCGAGTCCCACGACGTGGACGGCGCCACCCGCCGGCTGTGCGTCCACCGCAAGGGAGCCACCCGGGCGCTGCCGCCCGGCCACCCGGAATTGCCGCCGGACCTGCGCCCCGTCGGCCAGCCCGTCCTCATCCCGGGGACCATGGGCACGGCCTCGTACGTGCTCACCGGGGTGCCCGGCGGGCAGGCGTTCTACTCCACCTGCCACGGCGCCGGCCGGGTGCTCAGCAGGCACGCGGCCGTCAAGACCGTGCCGGGCAAGCAGCTGCGCGCCAAGCTCGAGGGCCAGGGGATCGCGGTACGCGCCGACACCTGGAAGGGCCTGGCGGAGGAGACGCCGGAGGCATACAAGGATGTCGACGCCGTGGTGGAGACCAGCGAGGCCGCGGGCCTGTGCCGCCGGGTCGCCCGGCTCACCCCGCTCGGCGTGGTCAAGGGGTGAGGGCTTCAGACGTCCACGATCACCGCGCAGGACCACCGCCCGTGGTCCGTGGTGAAGCGGAGCCCGTGCAGGGACACCGCCTTCGGCGCCGCACCGACGGGTTCGACGATGTCGGCGTCGGCCACGGCGAGACGCAGGTCGAGACCCCCCTCCTCGGCCTCCTCCTCGGCGGTGTCCTCCTCGACATCGACCGCCTCGACATCGACCGGCACCTCCCCGTAGACCTCCAGCCGGTAGATCACCTCGTCGAGGACCGCCAGCAGCAAGTCCTCGTCCGGTCCTTCCGGCACCGAGAGCGTCACGACCCGTTCGGGCCGGACGGGCGAGACGTCGGCGAACGACTCCACGAGGGCGAGCACGGCCTCCGCGATGCACTCGTCACGGGTCGGCGCCCATGCCTCGAGGCGGACATCCGCGGTGTGCGGAACCGCGCGATGCCCGCGCACCGAGCTCGGCACCGGCCCTGCCATGTCTACGAGACTAGACACGACCGCTGGCAGTCGCCCATCGACGGATGCCGCCGATGCCCGCGGATCGCACCCGGCCGGCCGGATCCGCGCCTTGGCAGCGGTTGCCCCGCTGGGCGCATCCTTCACGTAAATGTCATGGTGACCCGGCATCAGTGATCGATCAAGGCTGGCTATGCTGGTCCGGCTCAGCGTATTACGGCAGTTACCACAGGTGACCTCTGTGACAGGCCTGCCGCGACCGACGCTGTGTCCTTCTTCGTCTCGCAAATTTCAATATTTTGAGGGTGCTGATGGTTCGAGATGGATCGTCACCCGGGGGTTCACGGTCTGCCTCGGCGCTGGTGTGGATACTTCCTGCCGCGGTGACGGCCGCGGCGTCGATCGTCGCGATGTCGGTGGTTTCCTCGGCCGCGCGCACGCCGGTCGCCTGGATCGGTTCTCTGGCGACTCTCTCGGTGGCGGGCGCCGCGGCGGAGGCCGCGCGCCGGGGCCGGGCGGTGGCAGCGCTGCGTCACCGGTCCGCGGTGCACGACCGGCGGTGGAGCCGCTGATCCATGCCCTGGCCGAGCTGCTGGACAACGCCACCCGCTACTCGCCGCCGCAGACTCCGGTGCATCTGACCGCCGTTGATGTGCAGTCAGGTATCGCCATCGAGATCGAGGACGGCGGCGTCAGCATGAGCGAGGAGGCCCGTAAGCGGGCCGAGCGGGTGCTGCAGCAGGCTCAGGAGGGAATCGACCTCAACGACCTGGGGGAGACCCCGCGACTGGGCCTGGCCGTGGTCGGCCGGCTGGCGCAGGCGTACAACTTCCAGGTGTCGTTGCGGACTTCGGCGTACGGAGGCGTCCGCGCCGTGCTGGTCGTACCGCAGGAGCTGATCACCACCGCTCCCGCGACCGGCAGGGCGCACGGCATCGGAGCCTCGTACGGGCCCGCCTCGTCCAGGACGCCGCAACCCGGCGCGGCCTCCCGCCAGGCCACGGGCCCGCGGCCTTCCCCGGCCATCCCCGCTCCGGCCGGGACGGTGGACGACATCCCGGTCGTGACCGGGCGGACCGCGAGCGGGCTGCCGCAGCGCGGCATCGACACCTTGATGATGCGGCTGCCCGACCTTCAGCTGGCGGTCTCGGAGGACAGCCTGCGGTATGTTTCATCGCTGACGAGCCGTCACCCACCTCGCTGCCCGCGACCTTCACGCCGCCCACGTCAACTATGGGACAGGTGGCGCCGGCCGCGATCCCGGGGCAGATCCGTTCCGCGCCGCTTCCGGCGGCCGTGCCGGAACCTGCGCCGGCGCCTCGGGCTATGGAGCCGCCGCCCAGGCCGCAGCCGATGTCCAGGAGGGAGGCCGGCGGACGGCGCGGCACCCCCCAGGACGTGGCGGCGTGGTCCAGTACGGCCTCCAGGGAGTCCAGGATCCGCTGCCGTATGACGCGCTGCGCGACCGTGGTGTTCGGCGGGGCACCAGGGTCGAACAGGCCATGTGGAAGTGGACTCGGGGCCCGGGGCCGTACTTGTGGAGGATGTCGGCGGTCTTCCGCGTGTAGTACAGAGGTACTTGAGTCTCGTCGAACCCCGTGCCGCCGCTAGGGGCGGTCTCGACGACGAGGCGGTTCTCCATGTCTTCTCCGGTCGTGGGCCGCCGGCGTGCCGTGGTCGGCGGCCGCCGGCGGCAGATGGGCAGGGCGATCGTGCTCTGCCCATATTTGATCAATCGCAATCCCGAGCGTGGGTTCAGGTGAGCGTATTCGTACTCAACGTGAACGCTGGTTGCCACGGCGGCGCAGGGCGCGCGTAACGACCGGAGGAAGGAGATCCGCTGCGAGGCGGCGGGCCTGGGAGCGGCCCGCGGTGCGCGGAGCAGGGACGCGAGCCTCGGCCTCCCCGACCGGGGCCGGAGCTTCGGCGAAGCGGGACTGGGGGAGGGCCGGGTTCTTCGGGCGGCCCGAGAAGCGCAGCACCGGCTGCCCCGCGATCTCCTGCTTGCTGATGTTGATGTCGCCGCGCTGCTCCGCCTCGGCGAGCAGCTCCGCCTGCAGCGGCTCCGGGTCGTCCCAAGTGCCGTAGAACTTCTGCGTGCTGAGGCAGACCGGCCGCAGTCCGCGGTTGAACACCGCCTCCCAGGTGGCGGCGGCCACGCCCGGTGTGTGCTCGGAACGGAAGTCGTCCAGTACGACCACGCCCCCGGGCACCAGGACCTTGCGGGCCGTGTCGATGTCGAGCGCCACGTGCTCGTACAGATGCGAGGCGTCGACGTGGACGAAACGGCAGGTACCCGCCTCGACGAGGTGCGGAAGCTCGGAGGTGGGGGCCTGTACGACATGCGGCAGCTCGTCGTGGAAGGCCAGATAGTTCTGCTCGAAGGCGACGCGGGTCAGCGTGGCGTACGACTTCCGTGTCTCCGCCGCGTTCTGCTCGTCCGGTGCCGGGGCGTCGAAGAGGTCACAGACGGTGAAGCGCTCGCCCTCCCGCTGGAAGCTGCCGGTGAAGATGGCGCTCTTGCCCAGGTAGGCGCCCATCTCCAGGAGGTCGCCGCGCTCGTCCAGACGCTCCTGGCGGGCGAGGAGTCGGTCGAAGAGCACCTGGTCAAGGGGCGGGAACCACCCCTTGACGTCGTCGAACCGACGGGGCTGCTGCGCTGCGGGCGTGAGGGCTGCCGTCATGGTGTCGTCCTCGGTGCGGGAGGGTACAGGCGGAACGGCCGCCACAGTAGGGGTCAAAAAGCGTCACGGAGCCATACCTGCTGTGTGGTTTGTGTGCCGGTGCAGGCCAGAGCGTTGCTGGGCATGCAGGTTTCATCGGGCGGTCACCCGAGGTTCATCTGTCGGTTGGTCCCGGCTTCCGCGGTGCCCGGGGAGGGGCCGCGGAAGCCGGCCGGGGAGGCCGCGGCACGGGTCAGGAGTTCTTGCGGGCGACGCCGGCCCAGTAGTAGGCGGCGGTGGGGTCGGCGGGCGGCTCGCCTTCCGGACGCCAGCTCATGACGGGCACGATGCCGGGCTCGACCGGCTCCCAGTCGCCGAAGAACCGCTCGACCTCCTCCCGGTTACGCGGGACGAGGGTCATCCGGCCCTGTTCGGCGGCCTGGACGACCTGGGCCATGGCCTCGGGGTTGAAGTCCTGGGTGGGGTGGGTGACGGCGACATGACTGCCGGCCGGAAGGGCGTCCAGCAGGGTCGCGACGCTGCTCCAGGGGTCGTCCTCGTCGCGGACGAGCATGAGCACGGCCACCAGCAGCAGGCCGACGGGCTGGTTGAGGTCGAGGGCGCCGGTGAGGGCAGGGGCCTTGAGCAGCTCGTCGGGCCGGCTCAGGTCGGCCTGCAGGTAAGCGGTTCTGCCCGGTTCGCCGTCGGTCGCCAGGGACTGGGCGTGGGCCTGCGCGTGGGCGTGGACGATCGGGTCGTTGTCGATACAGACGACGCGGCTGTCCGGGGCGACGATCGCGGTGACCGAGGGGGTGTCGCCCGCGGCCGGGATGCCGGCGCCTATGTCGAGGAACTGCCGTATGCCGGCGGATGCCATGTGGCGCACGGCGCGGCCGAGGAACCTGCGGTTCTCCAGGGCCATGGTCCGGATGCTGGGGATCGCCTGCTCGAAGGCCTGTCCAAGGGCCCGGTCGGCGGCGAAGTTGCTGCTGCCGCCAAGCCAGTAGTCGTACATCCGTGCCGAGTGCGGAATGCGGGTGTCGATGCTGGGCGGGCTGGTTTGATCATTTGTCATGTGCCTAATGTGCACGATGAGTTCCGTCACGGCTACCGAGAGCGGCGCAATGGCCACTCCCGATCGTGAAGCGGAGACGGCAGGGCCGGCCTCGCTCAGCGCTCCGCCGCCGTGCTGCCGCCCAGCGTGTGCCGCTGCATGAGCCGGGAGATGTCGTGGGCCGTGATGATCCCTTCCAGCCGGCCGCCGTCCACGACCAGAATCCGCAGGCCGCTCCCGGGCCGCATCCGCTCAAGGACGTCCGTCACCGGCTCGTCGGGAGCGGCGATCGTGCACTGCGACAGCGGGGTCGCCACGTCGCGGGCGCGCACCTCCGCCCGGTTCTGGGCGGGCACCTTCGCGAGCTGCGGAATCCGTACGATGCCGCTGGGGCGGCCGTCGAAGTCGAGAAGCGGAATCGTAGAATGGCGCGAATCCATCGCAACCTCGTCGATGAAGCGGTCCACGGTCAGCCAGTCGGGACCCGTGGTCACGGGGCTCGACATGGCGTCGGCCGCTCGTACCCCGCGCAGAGCCGACCCGAGTGAGGCGCGCTGCCGCTCGGCGCCCGCGGTGATCGCCATGAACAGGCCGATGAGCGTCAGCCACAGGCCGCCCGTCGACCCGCGCAGCACCGCGAGCCAGCCGACGCCCATCAGGGCCCAGCCCATCACCTGGCCGCTGCGGCCGGCGGCCCGCTCCGCCCGCTCCCGGTCTCCGGTACGCCACCACATCACGGCCTGCACCACCCGGCCCCCGTCGAGTGGTGCGGCGGGCAGCAGGTTGAACACGCCGAGCACGAGGTTGGCCCAGCCGAGCCAGACCAGGACTGCCGCGGGCACTGCCCAGCCGGTCAGGGCATGCACCCCGATCCCGGCACCCAGTGCCGCTCCGCCGATGACGAGGCTGGTCAGCGGCCCGCTGACGGCGACGATCAGGGCCACGGAAGCCGTTCTGGGCTTGCCCATCCGGGTCATCCCGCCCAGCGCCCAGAGCGTCACGTCCTGCACCGAGACGTCCTTCCGGCGGGCGGCCACCGCGTGCGCCGCCTCATGCGCCAGCAGGCTCCCGAGCAGCAGCACCGCCCCGACGAAACTCGCGACCGTGTACACGGCCGTGGAGCGTCCGGGGATCCAGGTCGGCAGGGTCTGGTGGTACAGGCCGTATCCGAGCAGGCCGATCAGCAGCGGCACGCTCCAGTGCATCCGCAGCGGCACCCCGAGAACTCGTCCGATCCTCACTGAGCCGTTCATCGCCGTCTCCCGTCGGGTGGGGCAACCGGCCTCCGCCCGGCCGGCCCGTACGCCGAGGAACCGGACCAGCGCGGCGCGCTCCACAACCACAGTGTCACTCCACCCGGTCGGGCCCAGGCCGCCTGGTGCCGGTTAGCATGGGCGCCGTCGGCGCGTACCCCGAGCGGGGGCGCGACCCTTTGCCCGTCAGGAGTGTGATCCTGTGCTGCGCACGATGTTCAAGTCCAAGATCCACCGAGCCACGGTGACCGAGGCCGACCTGCACTACGTGGGATCGGTGACGGTGGACGCCGACCTCATGGAGGCGGCCGACCTGCTGCCCGGTGAGCTGGTGCACATCGTGGACATCACCAACGGAGCCCGTCTGGAGACCTATGTCATCGAGGGCCGGCGGGGCTCCGGCGTCATTGGTATCAACGGCGCGGCCGCGCATCTGGTGCACCCCGGTGACCTGGTCATTCTGATCAGTTACGCACAGGTGGACGACGCCGAGGCGCGCAGCCTGCGCCCGCGGATCGTGCACGTCGATGAGGCCAACCGCATCATCGAGCTCGGCGTGGACACCTCCGCGCCGGTCCCCGGCAGCCGCACGGAGCGCAGCCCGAACGCTGCGGCAGCGGCCTCCGGGGATCGCTGAGGGCTCAGCTCTCGCGTGGGGTGGCCGCGACGGCGGCTTGCGGC
>NZ_JBUEGC010000058.1:0-37223 GCF_054963655.1 Streptomyces sp. HSS9-12
CCCGACCTCGATCAGCGCGCCCTCGTCGTCGTTCGGGACGACGACGGGCTTGGTGAAGCGCACGCCGTACTCCACGACCGCACCCGGGTCACCCACCCAGTCGGTCACCACCCGGATCGCCTCGGCCATGGTGAACATGCCGTGCGCGATCACATCGGGGAGACCGACCTCCTTGGCGAACTTCTCGTTCCAGTGGATCGGGTTGAAGTCGCCGGAGGCGCCCGCGTACCGCACCAGCGTCGCGCGCGTCACCGGGAAGGTCCGGGCCGGCAGCTCGGTGCCGACCTCGACCTCGTCGTACGAGATCTTCGCCGTCATCTGCCTCACCCTTCCTCGGCCGCGCGGGCCACAAGCTTCGTGTACGCGGTCACCACGTGCTCCCCGCTCTCGTCGTACACATCGCCGCGGATATCCAGAATGTCGTTCCCGGCCAGAGACTTGATCGATTCGATGGTCGTGGTGACCGAGAGCCGGTCGCCCGCGCGCACCGGGCGGGAGTACACGAACCTCTGGTCGCCGTGCACCACGCGGCTGTAGTCCAGGCCCAGTTCGGGGTCGTGAGTGACCTGCCCGGCAGCCTTGAAGGTGATCGCGAAGACGAAGGTCGGCGGGGCGATCACATCCGGGTGGCCGAGCGCCTTGGCCGCCTCCGGGTCGGTGTACGCCGGGTTTTCGTCACCGACCGCCTCAGCGAACTCACGGATCTTCTCTCGGCCGACCTCATACGGCGCGGTGGGCGGATAACTCCGCCCGACGAAGGACTGGTCGAGCGCCATGGGCTCGGCACCTCCTGGAAGGAATGGTTCGAGAACGGCATGAGGCCGCCCCCTCGTTCGAGAACGGCATGAGGCCGCCCCCTCGTTCGAGAACGACGTGAGGCCGCCCCCTCGTTCGGGGACGGCCTCACAAAACCCTGGGGTCAGCGCGTCTCGCGGTGCGGCGTGTGTGCGTTGCAGCGCGGGCAGTACTTCTTCATCTCAAGACGATCCGGGTCGTTGCGCCGGTTCTTCTTGGTGATGTAGTTCCGCTCCTTGCACTCCACGCAGGCCAGCGTGATCTTCGGGCGGACGTCGGTGGCAGCCACGTGAGTGCTCCTTGACGAACAGATGGGATTAACGCAGAAAAGAGTAGCCGACCGAAGGACCGACCCCACAATCGGCTACTGACAGTAGCGGTGACCGGACTTGAACCGGTGACACAGCGATTATGAGCCGCTTGCTCTACCGACTGAGCTACACCGCTTTGATGCGAGGCACCCAGCCCCTACGAGCCAGGTTACCCGCACATCAGAGCCCCAATACGGAATCGAACCGTAGACCTTCTCCTTACCATGGAGACGCTCTGCCGACTGAGCTATTGGGGCGAGCGGTGAAGACTTTACACGGTCGGCCACCCAAAGGTGAAATCCGTATCGAGGCGTGCCCCAAGGACCCCATCCACCACGCCGGTACGACTATTGGGCTCCTCCCCGCAGCCGTCCCGGCGGCGCCATAGGCTCGTTCCGCGCTGCGATGATCTTGACGGCGCTGCGGCCACGCCGTGTCCCCCGGGGGACAGCCCCGGGACCCCGGCCCCCCACCCCCTGCAGGAGCGCGATGCCCGACAGCAGCCAGCCGCAGCAGCCCCCGCAGCCGTCCCGGGGCGAGGGCGGGGCGCACGATGCCGGCGCGCTGGTGCTCAGCGGTGCCCGGCTCGCGGATGGCCGCCACGTGGACGTACGGCTCAGCGGCGGACGCATCGAGGCGGTCGGTACGGCGGGCAGCCTCACCCGCGCCGCGGACCCCGCCGTGGAGGCCGGCGCCCGGGTCGATCTGGCCGGCTATCTGCTGCTGCCGGCGCCTGCCGAGCCGCACGCGCACTTCGACACCGCGATGACCGCCGACTCCGAGGGGCCCGTGTCGTACGCCCCCGAGGACGTGCAGCGCCGTACCACCGAGGCCGCGCTGCTGCAGCTCGGCTACGGCGCGACCGCGGTGCGCAGCCATGTCCGGATCGGCGACATGCAGGGGCTGGGCTCCCTGGAAGCCGTCCTGCAGGCGCGGCGGGCGGTGCGCGCGCTGACCGACCTGGCCGCCGTCGCCGTGCCCCGAGTGCTCACCGGGGCGGCCGGCGCCGACGGCCTGGCCATGCTGCACGACGCGGTGAAGATGGGCGCGACGGTCATCGGCGGCTGCCCCGATCTCGACCCGGATCCGATGGGGTACGTGGAGGCGGTGCTGGAGGTCGCGGCGGAGCACGGGTGCGGGGTGGACCTGCACACGGACGGCGACGACCCGGCGCGCCTCGCCCGGCTCGCCGCCATGGCCGGCGGGCTGCGGCCGGGGGTCGTGATCGGCCCGTGCGGCGGGCTGGCCCGGCTGCCGGAGAGCGTGGCGGGCCGTGCCGCCGACCAACTCGCGGCCGCGGGGGTGAAGGTCGTCTGTCTGCCGCAGGGCGATTGCGGGGCGATGGAGCGGGACCGGTCCCGGCCGGCTGACACCGCGCCGGTGCGGCTGCTGCGGGCCGCGGGCGTACGGGTCGCGGCGGGCAGCGGGGCGATGCGGGACGTGGCGAACCCGGTGGGGCGCGGCGACCCGCTGGAGGCGGCGTACCTGCTGGCAGCGCAGAGCGGAGAGCGGGCGGAGGACGCGTACGGCGCGGTGAGCGGGCGGGCCCGGGAGGCGATGGGGCTGGCGGAGGTACGGGTGGAGGCCGGGTTCCCCGCGGAGCTGCTGGCCGTACGCGGGGAGGGGCTGGCGGGGGTGCTGTCGCTGGCGTACAGCCGGATCGTGGTGCACCGGGGGCGGGTGGTGGCCCGTACGAGCGCGGTGCGGGAGTACTGCGACTCGGCGGTGGTGGCGGCACTGGACCTGCCGCGGCAGACGCGGCCAGGGCCCGGCGGACAGCCGTAACGTGTGGGCCGACTGTACGGGGCGTACGGTCGGACTATGCGCGTCGTCATCGCTGGTGGACACGGTCAAATCGCGCTGCGGCTGGAGCGGTTGCTCGCCGCGCGCGGAGACGAGGTCGCGGGGATCATCCGCAACCCGGCCCAGGCGGACGACCTGCGGGCCGCGGGGGCCGAACCGCTCGATTGCGACCTGGAGGTGGCCCCGGTCGAGGAGGTCGCCGTACTGCTGGAGGGCGCGGACGCGGCGGTGTTCGCGGCGGGCGCCGGTCCGGGCAGCGGCGCGGCCCGCAAGGACACCGTGGACCGGGCGGCGGCGATTCTCTTCGCCGACGCCGCGGAGCGGGTGGGGGTACGCCGCTTTCTCGTCATCTCGGCCATGGGCGTCGACAGCGAGCCACCGCCAGGAACCGACCCGGTCTTCGCGGCCTATCTGCGCGCGAAGGGCGCGGCCGACCGGGAGATTCGCTCCCGTAAGAACCTGGACTGGACGATCCTGCGGCCGGGGCGCCTGACGAACGACGCGGGCACGGGTCTGGTCGAGCTCGCCGAGCACACCGGGCCGGGCTCGGTCCCGCGCGATGACGTGGCGGCGGTGCTGGCCGTGCTGCTGCGCGAGCCACGCACGGCGCGCCTCACGCTGGAGCTGATCAGCGGGAAGACTCCGGTGGTGGATGCGGTGAGGGCCATCGTTGCGCGCAACTGAACCCGTGGCCGGCGGGCAGCCGGAATGCGTCTGGCGGCCCGCGGCTTTCACACCAGCCCGGCCGGCTGCGGCCGGGATGCAATCGGCGGCCCGTCGTCGCACGCTAGGGGCATGGACGAGGGCCCGCCTGTCGTCGTGCACCCGTGGCTGAACGGCTCCCGCCGCGTGACCATCCGCGGCGAGTCGGTCGGCAAAGCGCACTCACTGCGCGATGTGATCGAGTTTCTCCGGGCCGCGGGGCTCGACGCGGATCTTGTCCAAGTGGACGACCCCGATCTGATCGAGTGGCGCGGCGGAGGCCCGGGCGACTGGCCTGAGGAGGACTAGCCCTCTCCTCGCTCCGTGCGCCCGGTGGTCCAGGTGAAGGAGGTCCGATGGAAGCACCCATCACCCAGGACGAACGCACGGTCCTGCGGACGATCGCCGAATTCCTCGACACCAAGCCGCCGACGGCCCCCCAGGTCGCTGACCTGGTGCGCGCCACCGGCCTGCCCGCAGAGGACGTCCGCGAGGCGATCCGTTCGCTGGAACGCCTGGACTACATCGTCATCGACCTCCCCGAGCTGGGCGGGGACGGCTCGATCGCGCGCGTCACCCGGACCGGCCAGCACCATCTGACGGGCGACTACGTGAACGAGATCAGCCCGTGAACGAGATCAGCCCCTGACCGGTTGCGCCGGCAGACGCGCAGACGACCCGGCCGCCCTCGGGCGAAGACGCGCCGGCACGGCACCCAAGAGGATGAATCTTGACCAGACCCCGAACCGACGGATCAACGTTTACGCAGTTCAGACCTTTGTTCCTGGGCTGACCACCGCCAAGTCCGTTGTCAGCGTGGGCAATTAGACTTTTAGTCGGGGCTAAAAGTGGCATGCTGTTCTGCAGGGCGCACTGCCCACACATGATTCAGGGGGTGACCATGTCGTTTCTGACACGGGGAGAGAGCGGCGCCGACTTAGCCGCTGCCCACCTCGCCCGGCAGGCAGCGACCTCTCTCGCGGGGCTACTGGCCGCGAGCGGCGTGAGCCGTTCTGAGCTGGCGAAACTCATGGGCGTCAGCCCAGGCCGCGTCAGCCAGATCCTGTCTGGAGACGCGAATCTCACTCTGCGCTCGTTGGCGAGTGCTGCCGCTGCGCTGAACGCAAGAGTGGAAGTGATTGTCGATCGACCGCAGCCGCCGACTCCGCCCGCAGGCGAGAGGACAGGCAGCGGCGGCTCTCGCCTGGCCGATGAGCTCCGCGTGTCGCGGGTCTGACGCGGCACTAGCGTCGGCCGCCTCGGGCACATGTGAACCAGCGGCGTCGTTGAGCCGGGACCTGCGGTGAGCGGTAGCTCAGCGGCGGCACGACCTGCTCCCGCAGATACAGCAGGGTCCGGTGATCGGATCGCCGACCGTAGACGAAGGCCAGGCGCAGGAGCAGCTTGCAGGCGTGTTCCGCCTCGCCCCAGGCCCGTAGATACTCCACCCGCTCCTCATCCAGAGGGTCGCGGCGCGCTTCCGGGAGACCGTCGGCAGTGGCGATCCGGCGCTTCTCCCCGATCCGTGACTCCGTCCCGATGGCACGCAGAAGGGCGGCATCCGCCTCGTTGTAGAGCTCGTTGATGATCTTCTGCCGCTGCTTGTCGGCATGACGGGCGAGGAGATGACTCCGCACCGAGTGGGCGAAGATCTGCATCTGCGCGATCTCCTTGAAGTCTGTCATCAGGGAGTCGCACCAGTCGGCACAGTCGATGGCCATGCGTTCCTCGAGCCGCTCGAGAAGATGTTCCGTCCCGAGGGTGAGAATCGCGATGAACGGCTTGGTCGTATCCGGTTGGTGCCGTCCCCGGCGGACCACTCCGGCACCGGTGGCAACGCCGATGGCCGCTGCGGGGACCTTGGAGAGCAACGGCAGCAGAACGATCATCAGCAGGGCGACTCCGGCCATGGCTCCCACCATCGCCGCCGAGAGCAGCGCAGCTCGCCCGGTGCCGAGAAGGCGCCCCTTCCCGTGGTATTGCCGAACCAGACAGACCCAGGCCACTGATGCGCTCAGGAAGGCGGGTAAGACCCAGTTGAGAAACGTTGGCGACTGAAACCAGCTCATGTAGGCCCTAGTGATCATGCGATACCGATACGGGACCTCGCCGCGGGACCGCCCCGGTGCGGTGCCGCACTGAGCCGTCCGACGAGCCCTACACAGAGGCCCGCCACGATTACAGAGGGATGATCCCACTGGTGAGCTGAGTGGTGTTGTGGGTTCTGTGAACAGCCGAGCTCGAGCAGCGGGCCTACCGAGAGTCCGGCAGACGATCAGGGGTCCGTCGTCACCCACCGGACCCAAATAATCGGCCCCTGCCTGCTCTGTAGCAGGTCAGGGGCCGGATCTCTCGCGTGGCGGCGCCAGGATTCGAACCTGGGAAGGCTGAGCCGGCAGATTTACAGTCTGCTCCCTTTGGCCGCTCGGGCACACCGCCTGGGATTGCTGCCGGGACCCGGCTGGTGACCAGCCGCTCCGTGGCAACGACGTAAACAATACCCGATGCGACAGGGTGCTTCGCCACCGGGTTGATCGCGACTGGATCATGGGGTCGGTGACTAGGCTGGCGGTGCGGTCCGCGGAACGGGTCGCACCACTGACGGATCTACGCACGAGGAGCCAACTCAATATGGCCGACTCCAGTTTCGACATCGTCTCGAAGGTCGAGCGGCAGGAGGTCGACAACGCCCTCAACCAGGCGAGCAAGGAGATCTCCCAGCGCTACGACTTCAAGAACGTCGGCGCCTCGATCACGTGGTCGGGCGAGAAGATCGAGATGCGCGCCAACTCCGAGGAGCGGGTCAAGGCGATCCTCGACGTCTTCCAGTCCAAGCTGGTCAAGCGCGGCGTCTCGCTGAAGGCGCTGGAAACGGGAGAGCCACAGGCCTCTGGCAAGGAGTACAAGCTCATCGCCTCCATCCAGGAGGGGATTTCGCAGGAGAACGCCAAGAAGGTCGCCAAGATCATCCGCGACGAGGGCCCGAGGGGCGTCAAGGCGCAGGTGCAGGGCGACGAGCTGCGGGTGTCCTCCAAGAGCCGGGACGACCTGCAGAGCGTCATCGCGCTACTCAAGGGCAAGGACTTCGACTTCGCCCTGCAGTTCGTCAACTACCGCTGAGAAAGCGGCCTGACCTGCACGAATGTCATTACGCAGACTTCGCAGGGCACAACGGGGGCACATCGCCGAGGACAGCCGCGACAGCAGCCCTCGTTGGGTCCTCCTCATCAGGCCACAGGTGCGTGTACGTGTCGAGCGTGATCGACGGCTTTGCGTGCCGAACCTCCTTCCGCACCGCCCCTGGGGGAGCCCCTCCCCCTCTCGGGGACCGCAAGCGTGTTGCTTCTCGCCCGCTGTACGGCTCTGGGGCCTCGGAACGGCCGTGCCCGTCGGTCGAACCGAATGCGCTTGATTCCCGTCCAGGCCCGCCGCAGACGCCCCCGCAGTGCTCCCTCCGCACATGCCCCTGGAAGATCGCGGAAGCGACAACTACCGAAAGTAGTTTCCGCAGGTCAGGGCGGCAATTGCAGAGCCCTGAGGCCCGGCCGGTCAGGCGGCGGCCGGCGGAAGCCATCCAGCGCCACCCCAATGAGCATCGACCGCATCGCCGCGCACTCCGTCGTGCACTGATCACGCGCCTCAAAGAGCAGCCGCTCGGCCCGCCCCTTGAGCTCCTCGTGCCGTAGGCTCGAGCACACCAGCTACGTGATCAAGCAGCGCCCGCTGATCTCAGGGGCTCCGGGCTTCGGATTGTGGCAATTCACTACCGAAGAGATGATCGTATTGTGTCTGCGAGCCTGCCGTCCGACGAGGGTGAGCGGCTGCTGGTAGAGCTGGTCAGGGCCGCCCAGCGGGCGTCACCTGAAGAACTGTCGACGGTCCTGAACCGGTATGCCGACGACATGGACGTGGGCCGGGCCGTCGTCTACCTGGTCGACCTCCAGCAGAGGCAGCTACTGCCGCTGATCGAGGGCGAGCCGGACCTGGAGGTCGACGCGTCCCTGGCCGGATGGGCGTACCGCACCGACTCTCTGCGGGTGGAGGGCGACGGGTCCGGCGGGCTGATCGTTTGGCTGCCGCTGATCGACGGAGCGGAGCGGCTGGGCGTCCTGCAAATCCGGACCGAGACCCTCAACGGGCTCAAGCTGTGGCGCTGCCAGACGATGGCCTCCCACCTCGCCCTGGTGATCACGTCCAAACGCATGTACAGCGACACCATCGTGCAGCGCATGCGGTCCCGTCCGATGCAACTGCACACGGAGATGGTGAGGGCCTTTCTCCCCCCGCGCTCGATCGGCACCGGCCGGGTGGTGTCAACCGCTGTTCTGGAGCCCGCGTACGAGCTGGGCGGCGACGCCTTCGACCATTCGTTCACCAAGGACCTTCTGCACGCCGCGATCCTCGATGGCATGGGTCACGACCTGGCGTCCGGCATCGCCACCTCCGTGGCCATGGCGGGCTGCCGCAATGCGCGGCGCAAGGGCTCAGACCTGACCGAACTCGTGACCAGCGTCGACGAGGCACTGGCGAAGTGGCTTCCGGACCAGTTCTGCACGGGCATCTTCACTCAGCTGCACATGCCCACCGGTGTGCTGCGCTGGTGCAACTGCGGCCACCCGCAGCCTTTGCTCATCCGCCGCGAGCGCCTGCTGCACAACGCACTTGAGCGAGACCCCGAGCCCCCGCTGGGTCTGCCCGCCAGCCTGGCCGTCGCACCGCGTCAAGTACACGAGATGAATCTCGAACCCGGTGACCGGATCCTGCTCTACACCGACGGCGTCGTCGAGTCGCGCGGCGAGGGCGGCGAGAAATTCGGATTGGGGCTCTTCGCCGACTACGTCATCCGTTCAACCGCGGCCGGGCAAACCGCTCAGGAGGCGCTTCGCCTGCTCATCCACGCCATCCTCGACCACCGGCAGCTCAGAGACGATGCCACGATCCTGATGCTTGACTGGCAGCCGCCCGAATGATCCCTGGACGACTATCTGCCGGAGCCCTCCTGGCGCGGTTTGCCGCCGCCCTGGTCGACGAGGCGCTGGCCCGCCCCCGGTCCCGGCCGGCCACACCGAGAATCGCGACGCCCCGTATCCATGCCTGGGCACAGGGCAGGCCAACTGAGACGGACCGGGGATAGGGGTCATCTCAGAAAGCGGCCCCCGACCAGGCCACAGCGTGGCACAAGACCGGCCGCGTCGGGGCGGCGTGCCCTCCCAGGGCCATTCACGGGCTGCGGTGGCGGGGGCAGGCGCACGGTGGCCAGGGCAGGGCGAGTGCGTAGACGTCGGTCGCCTCCCCGACCACCACGTGCACCGTGGCCCGCTCCTCAGTCACGGTGCCGTCGCGGGTGGCCGTGTAGACGCGCATGGTCATACGGGGCCGCGCTGGGCTCTGCGGGTTGTCACTCACCGGCCTGCCTCCTCGCGGCGTCGCTGAGCGGCCTCAATGAAGGCCAACGTGTCAGGCAGCGGCGGGAATTGGGGCGCGCAGTCGAGGCAGGCGTAGACGTTCCACCCGGGGCCGCTGTTGCCGTGCACCTCCTGTACCAAGACGGGGGCCTCGGTGGTCCGCTCGCAGCGGACGCACATCCGGACCGGCGCGCGGCCGTTGGTGGCACTCATCAGGCAGCCACCTCGATGCCGTGGATCCACACCGGGCCCGGCATGTCGATGCCGTCCAGGGCGAGGAGCAGCGCCGTACGCCGCTCCTGCTGCTCGTACGCGACGAGGTACGGCCGCACCATCGCGGTTGCGTCCCCATCGATCGGCTCCCCGACCATTCGCGGCGGAACCTGGGTTGCGCGGAGGCGCGGGCGCGCCACCGTAGGGTCTACGGTGGCCGGGGCGGGCGCCTGCGAGGCGCGGTGCCGACCGCGGGCTGGTGCGAGCAGCACCATCACCCGTTCGAGGAATCGGACGGTAAGGTCCCTCACGTCATCAGCTCCTGTAATCAGCTGGTGGCCATGCCCCCGGGCCGTGCCAGCGGCTGCGGGGGTCTCTGTCACCGGTAGACCCTTCCGGGGGGAAGTGGGATCAGCCCATGCCAAGGCCCTATAGGGGCGCCCTATATTGGGGCGCATGGGGGATTACTCTGTGCATTTGTGGACTCACCCACGGCTCGCGGCGGCGGTAAGCAGCGAGGACTGGACAGCCGTCTTCCGGACCTACCGGGAGCTGACGGGAATCAGCCAGACGAAGTTCGGCGAGCTGGTCGGCCTGGCGCAATCGGACGTCTCCGATGTCGAGCGCGGACGGCGGCGGGTGACCTCACTTGAAGTCCGTGAGCGGATCATCGAAGGGCTTGGCGTTCCGCCCGAGCTTCAGGCCACAGGCGCAACGACCAGCAGCGGGCCCGTGGCCCGTATGGCGCTGCCGGGGATCGCACCGGACGAGGACTTGTTGGCCCGGGTCACGAGTGCGGTGGACGGTTCGAAGCACGTCGACAACGCGACTCTCGACTGGCTTGATCACCTGCTGGCCGAACACCGGCGCGCGGAGGATCTCATCGGCTCACGCCCGCTCGTCGGCGTGATGCGCCAGCAACTGCGGACCGTCGTGGACCTTCATGCCGGCGCGGAAGGCATGCTGGCGGACCGAGTGGTCCGGCTCGCTGCCGAGCATGCGCAGTTCCTCGCATGGATGGCCCAGGACCAGGGACAAACCGCCGCCGCGCTGGGGTGGTACGACCGGTCCCACGAGTGGGCTTTGGAGGCGGGGGACGCCAACATGGCAGCCACGACGCTGAGCATGAAAGCGCACATGGCGTGGTCCGGCGGACGTGGCACGCGGTGTGTGCGACTCGCGGAAGCTGCGCGGTGGTCGGCACCTGGCGCGTCCCTGGGAATCCAGGGCATGGCCGCTCAGATGGCAGCACGCGGCCACGCCCTCAACGGCGACGGTGACCGCTCCCGGCAACTGTTGGACGAGGCGCAGGACTTGATCAGCCGCGCGGCCGAACACCCCGAGGACGAGCCGCCGTGGATGTACTTCTACGACGAGACCTGGTTCACGCTCCAACGCGGCATGGCCAAGATGCACTTGCGGGACTGGGGCTCGGCGGTGGATCACCTCACGGCCGGGCTTGCCGCGCTCCCCGACAGCTACCGCCGGGACCGAGCCTGGTACCAGTCCTGCCTGGCACACGCGCTCGCCGGTGCGGGGGAAGCCGCCCAGGCGCTGGCCGTCGCACTGGACTGTCTCCCCGACGCTGCGGCCATCGGCCGCCCGCACTCGTGGAACGAGTTGCACACGACCTCGGCCGTACTGTTGCGCCGGGGTGCCCGGCAGGGGCGGGAGCTGGTCGCCGCTCTCAAGGAGCACGACTGAGCCCCGCCGGGAGGCGTACGCCCCTCAGCGGGAGGCGAACGGGCGGTCCGTGGGGACGATTTCGCGGCCCAGGGGGAACAACGAGATCGGGATCAGTTTGAAGTTCGCCAGGCCCAGCGGGATGCCGATGATCGTGGCGCACAGCGCCAGGCCCGTGATGATGTGGCCGAGGGCCAGCCACCAGCCCGCGAAGATGATCCAGATCACGTTCCCGATGAGCGAGGGCGCACCGGCGTCGCGTCGCTCCACGGTCGTGCGGCCGAAGGGCCAGAGCGCGTAGCCGGCGATACGAAAGGCCGCGATGCCGAACGGGATCGTTGCGAGGCGAGCAGGTTCGAGCAACAGGGAACGCGATCAGGTTCCGGCTGCCCCTATAGACGGTTCCCCCGGCCTTCGGCCCCACGAGATCGCAGGCAGGCGGCCTGGTGGGGCCTTCGACATGATCACCATCCCCCGAACCCCTGGTCTGTCGGGACGATCTCGCGGCCCAGAGGCATGAGCGAGATCGGGATCAGCTTGAGGTTCGCCCAGCCAAAGGGGATCCCGATGATCGATAGGAACAGCGGGACGCTCGTGACCAGATGTCCCAGCGCGAGCCACCAACCCGCGAAGATGATCCAGATCACGTTCCCGATAAGCGAGGGCGCCCCCGCGTCGGGCCGCTTCACGGTCGTCCGGCCGAACGGCCACAGCACGAACCCCGCTATACGCAGAGAAGCAATGCCAAATGGAATAGTGATAATCAAGACGAAACAGATCAGGGCAGCGACGGCATAGGCGATCGCCATCCATATGCCGCAGCAGACAAGCCACAACACATTCAGAACGAGACTGATCACCTTCATAAGTCCTAGCCTCCCACCCTGCGTCGCCAGTCGCGCCCTGAGACGCTCGCAGGCCGTGTCAGGTTTACAGCGCAGGCTTGATTCCTGAGGGGTGCCGGCTCGTGGTCACTCCTGGCCTCGTCCTTGCGCACAAGGGATCATGGTCAAGGTTCGATCCTGCTGATGGGCCGCGCACGGTCAGCCCAGAAGGGGCTGCTCGCGATGTTTCATATAGTGACCGATCCGGAGCCGTCGATGTGGTGCATGGGCAGTCGGCTACCTCCCGAGGTGCCGCGGACCATAGTCGACTGCTGCTGTTGATGGCTGGCGGTCTCCCTGGCCGCGCAGAGGTGTCCTCCCCGTGGGTACGGTCTCTCGTGACTGCTTCGACGGAACGGATGGCCTGGCCGACGAAGCTGTCGCTGGCTATGTCGCCAAGTACGTCACCAAGGGAGCAGCCGACACCTTCGCCGGCCTCGACCACCCAGTGACCAACTGGGACGACATCGCCCTGGCACCCGTCACCGCGCACGTCCGCACCCTCATGCGCACCTGCTGGCGGCTCGGCAGCCTCCCCGAACTGGAACCCCGCCGACTACGCGCCTGGACACACACCCTCGGATACCGCGGACACATCCTCACCAAGTCACGGGCCTACTCCACCACCTACGCGGCCCTACGCGCAGAGCGGGCCGAACACAAGTCCGCTGGAACTTGGGCGACTGAGGATCCCGCCACCAGCACCGAGGCGCACTGGCGCTACGTCGGCTCCGGCCACACCCCCGGCGCAGCCCTCACCGCCGCCGGCCTCGCCGAAGACCTCGCGCGGAACCGGGACATCGCGAGTGAAGGACTGAGGGCGGTGATCAGATGACTCGACGTCCTGAGCATCGCCAACCGGCTGTTGAGGTCGTGTGGAAAACAGGCAAGACACTCACGAATGCCGAAAAGTTGCGGCTACTTCGACTCCTATTCGGTCCGCGTGCTCGACAACAGGAGAATATCCGTTGAACCCTATGGAGTGTCAGATTTCCCGATACGCTGGTTCTATACAACGCGCCCCGGCGACGGCGGCAACCGTCCCGGGGCTGGCCGACTGATGTGGAGTCGACATGGCCAATGAAAGCACACCTGCAAGCGTCTCGGGCAAGGTCGCAGCACAGGCTACAGCCGTTCGCATGCTCCGGGCTGTGGACTATCTGAGGGTCAGCACTGAGGAGCAGAAGCGCGGTTACGGCACAGCCAGCCAGTCCCGCAGGACCACCAGTTACTTCGCGAAAAAGGGCTGGAAGCACGTCGGCACGTACAGGGACGATGGTGTCTCGGGCTCACTTGAGATGGGGCAGCGAGGCGACTTCGATCGACTCATGGAGGACGCGCGCCACGGCATGTTCGACGTCGTGGCAGTGGCCAAGGGGGACCGGATCGGCCGGACGGGTCGGGCCTTCTGGCGCTGGGTGTGGGCATTGGAAGACATCGGCGTCTTCGTGGCACTTGTCGACAAGGACGTCGACAACACGACTGCCGCAGGTCGAGCTGAGATGCGCCGCGCTGCTGACTATGCCGAGACGGAATGGGAAACCATCCGCTCGCGCACGCAGGACGGGCTCCAGGAGAAGGCGTTAGAGGACGGGGCGCCGCACATCGGCGGTCGCGCGCCGTTCGGTTACAGCATCGAAGGCAAGGGCCAGAAGGGATCTTTCCTCGTAATCGACGAGGAAGAGGCAGCAGTGATTCGCCGTGTGCACGACATGATCGTGGGCGAGGGGCTGAACCTCCGCCAGGTGGCTATGCGCCTGAATGCCAAGAGGATCACTTGCCGCTCGGGCAAACCCTGGACTAGGGCCAACCTGCGGGATCGCCTGATGTCTCGGCCCGTTCTAGACGGTGAGCTGGTTTTCCGCGGTGTGCACGCCAAGACGGATGCTGATGGCGTACCCATGTGGGGTGGGTCCGTCACGATCACCCTTCCTCGAATCCTTTCAGAGGAAGAGGCAGCCGCTCTGCGTCAGAAGGTCGCGGAGTCCGCGAATCGGAGCAATCGCAACCGAGCCTGCTATCCCCTCACACGCCGCATCATCGGACTGTGCAAATCTCACTACACCGGCCAGAGCCGAGAAGCTGTGAAGGCTGGCTATCGCGTCTACCTCTGCAGCGGAAAAAACCAGAAGGTTCCCGGACAGAGCGTCTGTGATTGCTCGTACATGGACGCGGATGCGGTTGAATCCCGGGTGTGGCATGAGGTAGTGGAGCTGCTTGGAAATTCTCAGAAACTAGAGGAACTCGCCGCAGAATGGCTCGGCATGGCACAAGGCGACAAGACGGCGCATGCCGATCGCATCACGGAGCTTGATCGGCAGATCGAAGACCTGAACTCCGCTATAACTGCGGTGATCGTGGCAACGGCGAAGGAAAAGAAATCTCCGGAGGCAATCGCTGCGGCGACGAGAACACTTAACGAAGAGTTGGAGCAACTGCAGGAACTCCGGGATGAAGCTGCCGCATGGCTCTCCGAGATGGAAGAGTCGGACCAGCGGGCGCGGGATCTGAAGGCGCTTACAGAGAGGGCCCGCACGGGGCTTGCCGAGATGGAACCGCACGATCAAGCCGAGGTCCTGTCACTCCTCGACCTACGGGTCTTCATCGAAGGAGCGGTACCCGTCAAGAGGGGCGGGGTTCCCTGCACCGTGCAGGCTTGGTACCGCGCTGGCGGACGGAGCGTGCCTGCCTCTGATCTGTCCGACGAGGAGTGGAGCGCAGTCGCTCACCTCCTCCCGGAAGGGCGCCGGGGCGCTGTACGCCGATCGGTGAACGCGATTCTGGCCAAGGCCCGGACTGGCGCGGCATGGCCCGCGCTGCGGGCTGAGTACGGCTCGACGAGCACAGCCTCGAAGTACTTCAACGAGTGGATCGCGGATGGCACCTGGGAGCGGGTCGACGCGGCTCTGTCAGGCGTTACGCGGGTGTCGCTTCCGGCTGCTGAGCTGCTGCCCCCTATGCGGGTTGAAGGACGGATCGATCCCCGCGTGATGCTGCTCCCCGGATCACCATGGTGATGATCAGGATGCAGCAGATGATGCCCGCGAGGATGTAGCCGAGCGCCATCCAGAAGCCCGACAGGACGAGCCAGATCAGATTCAGGAGCGTCTTCACCGTCGGTAACCCGCCATCTGCTCGAGTCGGGCGATCCGTTCGGCCATCGGCGGGTGGGTGGAGAACATCTTGGACAGCCCGTCTCCGGGGCGGAACGGGTTCGCGATCATCAGGTGGCTCGTGGTCTCCAGGCGCGGCTCGGGCGGCAGCGGCAGCTGCTTCGTACCCGCGTCCAGCTTGCGGAGCGCGCTGGCCAGGGCGAGCGGATCGCCGGTGAGCTGGGCGCCGGAGGCGTCGGCCTCGTACTCCCGGGACCGGCTCACCGCCAGCTGGATCAGGCTTGCCGCGAGCGGACCAAGGATCATGATCAGGAGCATCCCGAAGAGGCCGGGCCCCTCGTCGTCGTCCGAGCGGCCTATCGGAATCAGCCAGGCGAAGTTCACCAGGAACATCACGACCGAGGCCAGGGCGCCCGCGACCGACGAGATGAGGATGTCGCGGTTGTAGACATGGCTCAGCTCGTGCCCGATGACGCCGCGCAGCTCGCGCTCGTCGAGGATGCGCAGGATGCCGTCGGTGCAGCAGACGGCGGCGTTGCGCGGGTTGCGGCCGGTCGCGAAGGCGTTCGGGGCCTGGGTCGGCGAGATGTACAGCCGCGGCATGGGCTGGCGCGCGGCTGTCGAGAGCTCGCGCACCATGCGGTAGAGGCCAGGGGCCTCGAACTCGCTCACCGGGCGCGCGCGCATGGCGCGCAGGGCCAGCTTGTCGCTGTTCCAGTAAGCGTAGGCGTTGGTGCCGAGCGCCACGATGACCGCGACGATCAGCCCCGTACGGCCGAAGAAACTGCCGATGATGATGATGAGTGCGGACAGTCCCCCGAGCAGTACGGCGGTTCTCAACCCGTTGTGCCGGCGGTGCACGGTACGCCCTCCCAGTGGTGCAGCAGGGGGAAGCCTCTTGGCTTGTGCCACTTTCCAGTGGACCTTCCCGCACTGGTCAACGCGAGGCGACAGCGGCTAGTTCCCTTGTGCACCGTCTGGGGCACGCCTCACAGCGCAGCCTCAGAGCGCAGGCCTCACAGCGCACGCCTCACACCGCACGCCTCACAGCAGAGTCTGGGAGGCGAAGCGGAGGACGAGCTGCGGGGCGCCGGACAGGCCGACGCCGAGCACGGCCGCGAGGCCGATGACGGCGGTGAGGGGCGCCGGCAGCGGGTGCCGGACGGGCTCGGCCACACCCTCCGGCGCGGCGGCCGGAGCCCGGAAGAGGACGGCCGTCCATTGGAGGTAGTAGTACAGCGCGATCACGACGTTCACGGCCATGACGACGGCCAGCCAGCCCAGCCCCGCCTCGAGGGCGACGGCGAACACGGTGACCTTGGCGAAGAGGCCGATGACGCCCGGCGGCAGGCCCGCGAGGCACAGCAGGAAGAAGCCCAGCGCGAGAGCGGCCAGCGGGCGGCTGGCGTACAGGCCGCGGTAGTCGGCGATGCGGTTGACCGGGCTGGTACGGCCCACGACGGCGGCGACGGCGAAGGCGCCGAGGTTCACCGCGGCGTACATCAGGGCGTACGCGACGGTGGAGCCGATGGCGCGGCCCGGTTCGTCGACGTACGCCGCGGCCGCGATCGGGACCAGCAGATAGCCGGCCTGGCCGACCGAGGACCAGGCGAGCAGCCGTACGGCGCTGTGGGCGCGGTCGGCCCGCTGGCGCA
The DNA here is from genome assembly GCF_054963655.1 of Streptomyces sp. HSS9-12. Lineage (NCBI taxonomy): Bacteria > Bacillati > Actinomycetota > Actinomycetes > Kitasatosporales > Streptomycetaceae > Streptomyces > Streptomyces sp. HSS9-12. Next base: position 16,565 of record NZ_JBUEGC010000058.1, read on the forward strand.
GGGCCGCGGCGTTGCCCACGGTCATGGTGAGGGCGGCGAGTACGGCCATGACGGGCCCCCACACCTGGGTGTACGAGGGGAACGCCAGGACCGTCACGACGATGAGGCCCGAGAAGCCGACGGCCTTGCCGATGACGGAGAGGTACGCGGCGACGGGGAGAGGCGCGCCGACGTAGGTGTCCGGGACCCAGAAGTGGAACGGGACGGCCGCGGTCTTGAAGGCGAAGCCCACGAGGGTGAGGGCGACGCCCGCGGCGGTGAGGGTGCCTAGGCGCGCGGGCACGTCCGTAAGGCCGTGGGCGACCTGGGACAGGTACAGGCTGCCGGTGCCGGCGTACAGGAAGCTGACGCCCAGCAGCGTCACGGCGGTCGCGGCGACGGAGGAGAGGAAGAACTTCAGCGCCGCCTCGGAGGAGAGGCGGTCGCCGCGGCGCAGGCCCACCAGGGCGAACGAGGGCAGCGAGGCCACTTCGAGGGCGACGACGAGCGTCGTCAGGTCGCGGGCGGCCGGGAGCAGGGCGGCGCCGGCCGCGGAGGACAGCAGCAGGAACCAGAACTCGCCCGCGGGGAGCTTGGATTCCTCCACCGCGCTGATGGACAGCAGGGCGGTGAGCAGCGCCGCGACGAGCACCAGCAGCTGGATGACCAGGGCGAAGTGGTCGGCGGCGTACGAGCAGATGCCGGGGTGGCCGCTCAGGCAGAAGGTGCGCCGGTGGCCGTCGAGGAGGGGCAGCAGGGACAGCGCGGCGAGGGCCAGGCCGACGATGGAGATCCCGCCGAGGAGGCGCTTTCGCTGCTCGGGGACGAACAGGTCGGCGACGAGGACAAGCAGGCCGAAGGCGGCCGCGATGGTCGGCGGCGCGATGGCGAGCCAGTCGATGGACTGAACCTTGCTCTCGGCGAGGTTCACGGCGGGAGCCGATGCGAGGCTCAGGGCGAGGGAGGTCATCAGCTGCCTCCTCCGAGGAGGATCTTCACGGCCGGGTCGGTGAGCCCGAGGAGGGCGGCGGGCCACAGTCCGGCGAGGACGGTGAGGGCGACGAGGGGGGTCCAGGCGGCGAACTCGTAGCCCTGGACGTCGGCGAGGACCGCCGGCCGGGCGGCGGCCGCGGTCTTCTCGGTGGGCTCGCCCATGCAGACGCGGCGTACGACGACGAGCATGTACGCGGCCGTCAGCAGGGTGCCGATACCGGCCAGCACCATGAAGGTGAGGAAGGTGGGGCGGCTCAGGCCCGCGGCGGGCCGGAACGCGCCGAACATCGCCAGCATCTCGCCCCAGAAGCCGGCGAGGCCGGGCAGTCCGAGGGAGGCGACGGCGCCGAAGACGAGCAGTCCGCCGAGGCGCGGGGCCACGCCGTAGAGGGCGGCGCCGGTGGCTCCGGACAGCCGGTCGAGGTCGGAGGTGCCGTAGCGGTCCTTGACCGCGCCGACCAGGAAGAACAGCAGGCCGGTGATCAGGCCGTGGGCGATGTTGGCGAACAGCGCGCCGTTGAGGCCGGTGGGGGTCAGGGTGGCGATGCCGAGCAGCACGAAGCCCATGTGGCCGACGGAAGAGTAGGCGATCAGGCGCTTGAGATCGCCCTTCACACCCGGGCGGGCGAGGGCGAGGCAGGCCAGGGATCCGTAGATGATGCCGACGGCGGCGAACGCGGCCAGGTACGGGGCGAAGGCGTGGATGCCCTCGGGGGTGATGGGCAGCAGGATCCGTACGAAGCCGTAGGTGCCCATCTTCAGCAGCACGCCGGCCAGGAGCACTGAGCCGACGGTCGGGGCCTCGGTGTGGGCGTCCGGAAGCCAGGTGTGCAGCGGCCACATCGGGGTCTTCACGGCGAGACCGGTACCGATGGCGAGGACGGCGATCAGCTGCGTGGTGTGACTGAGCGACGACTGTTTGTCAGTGGCGAGTGCCACCATGTCGAAGGTGCCGCCCTTGAGCCCGATGAGGAGGAGGCCGAGCAGCATGACGACCGAGCCGAGCACCGTGTAGAGGATGAACTTCCAGGCGGCGGCCTGGCGCCCCTCACCGCCCCAGCGGGCGATGAGGAAGTACATCGGGATGAGCACCATCTCGAAGGCCAGGAAGAACAGCAGCAGGTCCAGGACCGCGAAGGTGGCGAGGGTGCCGGACTCCAGGACCAGCAGCAGCGCGACGAAGCCCTTGGCGGAACCGCCTGCCGGCAGCCGGAAGTAGCTGTAGAGCGCGCTGAGGAACGTCAGCAGCGCGGTGAGGACGAGGAGGGGGAGCGAGACGCCGTCGATGCCCAGATGGATGCGCACGTCGAGGGCGGGGATCCAGCTGAGGTCGGTGGTGGCCTGGAACCGCCCGGGGTGGTCGTGGTCGAAGCCGACGGCCAGGGCGATGGCGAGGACGAGGACCACACCGGTGACGGTGATGCCGTGCCGCAGGACCGCCTGCTCCGGGTTGCGCCCCCGCAGCCCGGGCGGGGCGGGCAGCATCGCCGCGACGGCGCCGAGCAGCGGGAGGACGACGACGGCAGCGAGGAGGTACTGCATGGCGGTGGCGTTGATCAGGGCATTCACGGCTCACGCTCCGGCAGCGACGAGTACGGCGGCGACCGCCAGGACGACGGAGCCGGCAAGCAGCGCGCTGAGATAGGTCTGCACATTGCCGGTCTGGGCGCGGCGGACGGCGGCGCCGAGCAGGCGGGCGCCGAGGCCCGAGCCGCTGACGTAGGTGTCGACGACCTCGCGGTCGAGGAACCGCACCAGCTGGGCCGCGCCGCGCACGGGGCGTACGAACAGGGCGGTGTACACGGCGTCGAGGTGGAAGCCGTGTGCCGCGGCGCGGTGGAGGGGGCCGAGGAGGAGGCGGCCCGGGTCGGCGGGGTCCTTCGCCTCGGCGATGTCGCCGTAGACCGCCTCGTGGGTGTCGATGGCCTCGATCTCGGTCAGGGCGGGTTCGGCGTGCGGGTGGGCGGCGACGGCGCCGACCGGGAGCCGGCGGGCGAGGGCCGTGGTGTGCCGCCAGGCGCCGTACGTGACGATGCCGCCGACCAGGGCGAGGCCGGTGCCGAGAACGGAGGTGTTCAGGGTCGGGTTCAGCGAGTGGCCGTCGAACCAGCCGGGGAGGAGGCCGACGGTGAGGCCGAGGCCGGCGGTGGGGATGAACAGGACCCACAGCACGGCGTTCATGGCCAGCGGCTGTTTGCGGTCGTCGGGGGCGGGTGCGCCGTGGCCGCGGAAGGCGAGGAGCCAGAGGCGGGCGGCGTATGCCGCGGTGAGGAGGGCGGTCAGCAGCCCGGAGACCAGGACGGTCCAGCCGACGGCGGCCGGGATGTGTGCGGCCTCTCCCGTCGCGGCGTGCTCGGCGGCGCCCAGGACGGCTTCCTTGGAGAAGAAGCCGGCGAAGGGCGGGAAGGCGGCGAGCGCGAGGAGGGCGACGGTGACGGTCCAGTACGCGTCGGGGATGCGCTGGGTCAGGCCGCTCATCCGGGACATGGCGGCCAGGGAGTTCGTCCCGGCGGCGCTGATGATCACGCCTGCGCCGAGGAACAGCAGCGCCTTGAACGCGCCGTGGGACAGCAGGTGGAAGACGGCGGCGTCGCGGTTGCCGACCGCCAGGGCGCCGGTCATGTAACCGAGCTGGCCGACGGTGGAGTAGGCGAGTACGCGCTTGATGTCGTCCTGGGCGAGCGCGGCGAGCGCGGAGCCGACCATGGTGACGGCGGCCATGACGGCGAGGACGGCCAGGGCGACGGCGGAGGAGGTGAAGACGGGCAGCAGCCGGGCAACGAAGTACACGCCCGCCGCGACCATCGTGGCGGCGTGGATGAGCGCGGAGACCGGCGTCGGGCCGGCCATGGCGTCGGGCAGCCAGGTGTGCAGCGGGAACTGCGCGGACTTGCCCGCCACACCCGCGAGCAGCAGCAGCGCGATGAGGGTCGGGTGGTCCAGGCCGTGGCCGGAGACGGCGGCGGTGAGGATGCCGTTGATGCGGAACGTTCCGGCATCGGCGGCCAGCGCGAACAGGCCGAACAGGAACGGCACATCACCGAGCTTGGTGACCAGGAAGGCCTTGAGGGAGGCGGACCGGGCGGCCTCGGTCTCCCAGTAGTGGCCGACCAGGAAGTACGAGCAGATGCCCATGATCTCCCAGCCGACCAGCAACACCATCAGGTCGCCGGAGTAGACGACGAGCAGCATCGCGGAGGTGAACAGGGAGACCAGCGCGGCGTACGAGGGGTAGCGCGGGTCGTTGCGCAGATATCCGGTGGAGTAGATCTGCACGCAGGTCGCGACGACCCCGACCAGGATCGCCACGAGCACCGCGAAGCCGTCCAGGTGCAGGGCGAGGTCGATCGGGACGGAGCCGGTGGGGGTCAGCCGCGTGGCGGCGTCGACGGTCTCTCCCCCGGCCCCGTGCCGTGCGGCGACGAGGACGGCGAGCACCGCCGAGGCGAGGGTCGGCAGTACGGCGAGCGGCCGTACGAACCCCGGGGCCGTACGCCCCAGGAGCAGGCCGGCGACCGAGCCGAGAAAGGGAAGGAGGGGGACGAGAACGGCGAGGGTCGTGGTCGTCACGCGGCGGCCTCCGCCTTCTGTGCCGGGTCCTGGGAGCCGGCGGTGTCGTCGGCGTCACCGCGGGTCTCGGCGAGGTCCCGGAGCCGGTCGACGTCCGAGGTGCCGCGGTTGCGGTAGACGGCCAGGACGATCGCCAGGCCGATGCCGATCTCGGCGGCCGCGATGGTGATGGTGAACAGGGTCAGCGCCTGGCCGGAGTGCAGGGTGTCGCGGATCCAGACGTCGAAGGCGACGAGGTTGAGGTTGACGGCGTTGAGCATCAGCTCGACGGACATCAGAACGAGGATCGCGTTGCGTCTGGCGAGGACGCCGTACAGGCCGGTGCAGAAGAGCAGCACGGCGAGCACGGCGGGATAGGCGAGGTGCATCAACGCTCCTTGCCGCTCTTGCGGGACAGGACGATGGCGCCGACGAGCGCGGCGAGCAGCAGCACGGACAGCGCCTCGAACGGCAGCACCCAGTACCGGAAGAGGATCTCCCCAGAGATCCGGGTGGAGCCCTGGACCGGGCCGTCGAGGTCGATCCAGGTCGTACGGAGGGCGTCCACGACCACCCAGACCAGGGCCGCCGCGGTGGTGACGGCTACGGTGAGCGCGGCCCAGCGGTTGCCGGAGTTCGCGTCCGGCGACCGGCCGATCGGAGCCTTGGTCAGCATCAGCCCGAAGAGGAGGAGGACGACGACGGAGCCGACGTAGATCAGCACCTGCACCCAGGCGATGAACTCGGCGGTGAGAAGCAGATACTCGACGGCGAGCCCGCCGAGCGCGGCAACCAGCCACAGGGCGGCGTGCACCAACTGCCTGGTGGTGACGGTCATGACGGCCGCGCCGAGCGTGGCGAGGCCGACGAGAAGGAAGGCGATCTCGACACCGGTCGGGGACAGGAAGCCGGGCGCCTGTGCGGCGAGCGCGGTCACGCCTCCCCCTCCTGCCGGGTGTCTTCCCGCTGTCGTTCCTGCCGGGCCTGCTCCTCGGCGGCGGCGAGCTTCTCGGCGGTCTTGCGGGCGGCGGCGAGTTCCTTGGGCTCCTCTGCGGCGGGGTCCAGCGCGGGCGGCGCGGGCACCGTCCACATCCACTCGCGCAGCTTGTCGCGCTCATGGGTGAGGTCGCGGATGTCCTCCTCCGCGTACTCGAACTCCGGCGACCAGAACAGCGCGTCGAACGGGCACACCTCGATGCAGATACCGCAGTACATGCACAGCGAGAAGTCGATGGCGAAGCGGTCCAGCACGTTCCGGCTGCGCTCGCGCCCACCGGGGGTGGCGGCCGGCACCGTCTCCTTGTGGGAGTCGATGTAGATGCACCAGTCCGGGCACTCGCGCGCGCACAGCATGCAGACCGTGCAGTTCTCCTCGAACAGCCCGATCACACCGCGGCTGCGGGGCGGCAGGTGGGGCTGTACCTCCGGGTACTGCGCGGTGTGGGCGCGCCGGGTCATCGCCTTGAGGGTGACGGCCAGGCCCTTGGCCAGGCCACTGCCGGGGATTGACGACCGGGGCCGCCCGGAGGGCTGTTGAGGGCGGTGGTGGGAGACGGGCGGGAGGTCGGGAGACGGGCTGGGCATTACTGGATCACCACCTTCACGATGCCGGTGAGCGCGATCTGGGCCAGCGCCAGCGGGATGAGCAGGGTCCAGGCGAGCTTCTGCAGCTGGTCCTCGCGCAGCCGCGGGTAGGTGACTCGCAGCCAGATCACGCCGAAGGCGAGGATCGCGGTCTTGAGCAGGGTCCACAGCCAGCCCAGGCCCTCGGCGCCGGACGGGCCGTGCCAGCCGCCCAGGAACAGGACGGTGGTCAGGCCGCAGAGCACGATGATGCCCGCGTACTCGGCGAGCAGGAACAGCGCGAAGCGGAGCCCGGTGTACTCGGTGTACGCACCGAAGATGATCTCGGAGTCCGCGACCGGCATGTCGAACGGCGGCCGCTGGAGCTCGGCGAGCCCGGCGGTGAAGAAGACGAAACCGCCGACGATCTGCCAGGGCACCCACCACCAGTGGAAGGCGTCGACGATCCCGACGAGGGAGACGGTGCCGGCGGCCATCGCCACCGAGCCGGCGGCGAGCAGCATCGGCAGCTCATACGCGAGCAGCTGGGCGGCCGTACGCAGGCCGCCGAGCAGGGAGAACTTGTTCGCCGAGGCCCAGCCGGCCATGAGCGAGCCGAGCACGCCGACGCCCATCACGGCGAGTACGAAGAAGATGCCCGCGTCGATGACCTGGCCGACGGCGCCCTTGCCCGGTCCTATCGGGATCGCGACGAGCACCAGGAGGTACGGCAGCAGCGCGACGGCCGGCGCGAGCTGGAAGATCCGGCGGTCGGCGCCGCGGGGTACGACATCTTCCTTCTGCGCGAACTTCACGCCGTCGGCGATGAGCTGGGCCCAGCCGTGGAAGCCGCCGGCGTACATCGGGCCGAGCCGGCCCTGCATATGGGCCATGACCTTGTGCTCGGTCTGGCCGATGACGAGCGGCAGCACGAGGAAGGCGACGAAGACGGCGAGCAGCCGCCAGATGACGTCGACGACGTCGTTCACGCGGTCTCGCCTCCTTGGTTTCCTTCGCTGTCGGTCTTCGGTCGGGCAGCGGGCTTGTCACCTTCGGCCGCGGCGTCCCTGCCCTCGGCAGAGGCTGCGCCGTGGGCCGGCTGTTCGGACCCGCGGGTGTCCGGCCCGGCGGCCGCCTCCGCCGCGGCGCCGGCGTCCGCCCCGGTCTGCGTCTGCGTGCCGACCTCGGGCTCCGGTTCCTCGAACGCGGGCTTGGCGTGGTGCCAGGGCGCGTCGGCGCTGCGTGGGCGGCGGGGCTCGGCCGGCTCGGCCGGTGCCGTGCCCTCGGCCCGCTGGCTCGCCGACCCCTCACTCGCGCTCCGCGCACGACGTACGGGCCGCTCGGCTGCGGCATCGGGCCCCGCGGCCTGCTGGCTCGCCGAGCCCGCGGCCGCCGTGCGAGCGCGGCGCGGGCGCTCACCCGCCGCCCCGGCTCCCGCAGCGCGTGCGGCGCGGGCCGGGCGGGCAGGCGCTGGGGGCAGCGTTCCCTTGAGCGGGCCCCACTCGTTGGGGTCGGGCACACCGGGCGGAAGCATCTGCCGCCGCTTCGGACCCCCGTGGTCGGACTCCCCCGGCTCCTTCGCGCCGGGCCAGGCCTTGGCCACCCGCGCCGCCAGGACGAAGTCCTTCCGCAGCGGATGCCCCTCGAAGCCCTCGGGGAGCAGCAGCGGTACGAGGTGGGGGTGGCCCGGGAACTCGATGCCGAACATCTCGTGCGTCTCGCGCTCGTGCCAGGCCGCGCCCGCGTACACACCCGTCGCGGTCGGGAGCGCGGGCGCATCGTGCGGCACCGTTGTCCGCACCAGCAGCCGGTGCACCGCGGCACCTGCGGCGGAGACCTCGGTACCGCCCGCAGGCCGGCCGAGTGCCACGACATGGGCGGCGACACGGAAGCCGTCGCCCGGCTCGTCGACGGCGCTCAGCCAGTCGAAGTAGGTGCAGCCGAGCGTGTCCCGTGCGGTCTCCAGCGCCTGGATCCAGGCGTCGGCCGGCACGTCGACGGTGAGCAGGCCGTACGCTTCCTCGGCGGTCGCGCCCTCGCCGAAGAGCTCGGCGGCAGGACGCGGCAGCCACCCGACGGGCGGCTGCTCGGCGGTGACCGCCGTCTCCGCCGCCTCGGCGGCCGGCTCCGGCACCGCGGACTGCGCTGCCTGAGGTGTGTCCGGACCGTCCGCGTCCGCACTCGGCCGAGCCGGGCGGATCGGCTCGGTGGGCTCGCTCACTGGCCGCCCTCCTCTGCTGCGGACTCGGACGACGCGCCGGCGGAGCCGGCGGAAGACGTCGGCGGAGTCACCAGGCCGCTGCGCAGTGCGGCCGTCGAGGGGCGGCCGAGGCCGTTCCCCGCATCCGCACCAGGGCCGTACCGGTCCCGCAGGGACTCGCGCGCGATCTTCTCCTGCAGCTTGAGAATGCCCTGCAACAGGGCTTCCGGCCGCGGCGGGCAGCCGGGTACGTACACGTCGACGGGGATGATCTGGTCGACGCCCTTCGTCACCGAGTACGAGTCCCAGTACGGTCCGCCGCAGTTGGAGCAGGCGCCGAAGGAGATGACGTACTTCGGCTCCGGCATCTGCTCGTACAGCCGCTTCACCGCGGGCGCCATCTTGTCGGTGACCGTGCCGGAGACGACCATCAGGTCGGCCTGGCGCGGTCCCGGCGCGAAGGGGATCACGCCGAGCCGGATGAAGTCGTGCCGCGACATCGACGCGGCGATGAACTCGATCGCACAGCAGGCGAGACCGAAGTTGAAGACCCACAGGCTGTAGCGGCGGCCCCAGTTCAGGACGACCTTCATGGGCTCGGGCGCGAGCCGGGCCAGCGGGCCCAGCCTGCGCGGCTCGGGCAGCTCGACGGGGGTGGGTGTCACGTCCATTCCAGGACGCCCTTCTTCCAGGCGTAGAGCAGGCCCACAGCGAGGAAGCCGAGGAAGACGAACATCTCCACCAGCGTCGTCCCGCCGTAGCCCCGCGCGGCGAAGATCGTCGCCCACGGGAACAGGAAGATCGAGTCCACCGCGAAGATCACATACAGGAAGGCATAGACGTAGTAGCGGACCTGCGTATGGGCCCAGCCCTCGCCGACCGGGTCCACGCCGCACTCGTACGTGAGCAGCTTCTCCTGCGTCGGCACGGCAGGCCGCAGCAGCCGGCCGGCGCCGAAGGCCACGGCGACGAAGAGCACGCCGATCGCGGCGAGCAGGCCGATTACCGAATAGCTTTGGAAGTAGTCCGCCGCCAGTTGCACAGGTGCCGTCACGTCCGCCCCTCGCTCCCTGGCTGCTCTTGTTCGACGATCTGTACGCCACCGGAGTCTAGGCCCTGCCAGGGGTGCTGTGAGCAGCCGTCTCACGGCTGAGGTGGGGTTGTCCCTACTTAATGCCACCTGTCCCTCCCGGGACGCCGGTCACGGGGGGCCCGCTCGGCCGTGCGACCTGTTCGAACCGCCCCTGACCAGCGGTGTTCGCACGGTCCCGGCCGACGGCGACCGCGGGTGGTCTCGGGCGACGGTCGTGGCCGAATCGAGCCGGTCTCCCGTCCACGTCCGAGGGGGCGCCAAGATCGGGTCCGGCGGGCACGGCTCACCGCCTCCGCCTCGCCTCGTACACGGACCATCACCGTCCGGTACCCTCTGGCGCGTCCGACCTCCCGCCTCCGGCGTTCCTGCCAAGCTGGTGATCCCACACGCAACGCCACCGCCGGAACGCGATCAGTGATCGAAACAGGGAGGGCCGAGGCTCGCACGCAGTGATATCGATCACCGTCCCGCCCAGGCTGTTCTCAGTGGCCTCGACTCGTCATGGACTGATGCGCTGTCAGATTGCGCATACGCCAGGCAGTTGCGTAAGAGGTGGGCTAATCGTGGTAAATCGGCACAGCCGGATGTCTCAAATGGATGTCCGATATCTGATACCGGCCGGGAAGGCGACCCTTACCGACGTAGAGTGGCGAGTGGGACAACCGGTCGACACGTCCACGCCCGCCCTTGCGGACAAGGGACTCCAGCGTCGCCGCCTCGAAGGAGGTCCAGTTCAGTGACCAGCCAGGTCAGCACCCAGGCCCAGGGGGCCGATGGGTCAGTCAACGGGGAGCATCGAGACCGGGCCAAGGAGGTCAGGCGTCTCGACCGAGTGATCATCCGCTTTGCGGGCGACTCGGGTGACGGTATGCAGTTGACCGGTGACCGCTTTACCTCGGAGACCGCCTCGTTCGGCAACGACCTTTCCACCCTGCCGAACTTCCCGGCCGAGATCCGTGCCCCTGCCGGAACCCTGCCCGGGGTTTCCAGCTTCCAGCTGCACTTCGCCGATCATGACATTCTCACGCCGGGTGACGCGCCGAATGTGCTGGTCGCGATGAACCCGGCGGCGCTCAAGGCCAACCTGGGGGATGTGCCGCGCGGCGCGGAGATCATCGTGAACACCGATGAGTTCACCAAGCGGGCGATGGCCAAGGTCGGCTACGACAGCAGTCCGCTGGAGGACGGCTCGCTGTCCGGATACAGCGTGCATCCGGTGCCGCTGACCACGCTGACGGTCGAGGCGCTGAAGGACTTCGAGCTCTCCCGCAAGGAGGCCGAGCGGAGCAAGAACATGTTCGCGCTCGGGTTGCTGTCGTGGATGTACCACCGGCCCACCGAGGGCACCGAGAAGTTCCTGCGCCGCAAGTTCGCCAAGAAGCCGCAGGTGGCGGAGGCGAATGTGACCGCCTTCCGGGCGGGCTGGAACTTCGGCGAGACCACCGAGGACTTCGCGGTCTCCTACGAGGTGGCGCCGGCGACCCAGGCCTTCCCCACCGGCACCTACCGCAACATCTCGGGGAACCTGGCGCTGTCCTACGGCCTGGTCGCCGCCTCCCAGCAGGCCGACCTGCCGCTGTTCCTGGGCTCGTACCCGATCACTCCGGCCTCGGACATCCTGCACGAGCTCAGCAAGCACAAGAACTTCGGTGTGCGGACCTTCCAGGCCGAGGATGAGATCGCCGGGATCGGGGCGGCGCTGGGCGCGGCGTTCGGCGGCTCGCTGGCGGTGACCACCACCTCCGGTCCGGGGATCGCGCTGAAGTCGGAGACCATCGGTCTGGCGGTCTCGCTGGAGCTGCCGCTGCTGGTGGTGGACATCCAGCGGGGCGGGCCGTCCACGGGGCTGCCGACCAAGACCGAGCAGGCGGATCTGCTGCAGGCGATGTACGGGCGCAACGGCGAGGCGCCGGTGCCGGTCATCGCCCCGGCCACGCCGGCTGACTGCTTCACCATGGCGCTGGAGGCGGCTCGGATCGCGCTGACGTATCGCACGCCGGTCTTCCTGCTCTCCGACGGCTATCTGGCCAACGGTTCCGAGCCGTGGCGGATCCCGGAGATCGATGAACTGCCCGATCTGCGGGTGCAGTTCGCCACCGGCCCCAACCATGTCACCGAGGATGGCACCGAGGTGTTCTGGCCGTACAAGCGCGATGCGCACACCCTGGCCCGGCCGTGGGCGATTCCGGGGACGCCGGGGCTGGAGCACCGCATCGGCGGCATCGAGAAGCAGGACGGGACCGGCAACATCAGCTACGACCCCGCCAACCACGACCTGATGGTGCGCACCCGCCAGGCCAAGGTCGACGGCATCACCGTGCCCGACATCAAAGCGGACGACCCCACCGGCGATGCGAAGGTGCTGGTACTGGGCTGGGGCTCCACCTATGGGCCCATCACCGCGGCCGTGCGGCGCATCCGCGGCGCAGGGGGCGTGATCGCCCAGGCCCATCTGCGCCACATCAACCCCTTCCCACGGAATCTTGGCCGGGTGCTCGAGCGTTACGAGAAAGTGGTCGTACCGGAGATGAACCTCGGCCAGCTGGCGACCCTGCTACGAGCGAAGTACCTGGTGGACACCCAGTCCATCACCCAGGTACGGGGCCTGCCCTTCAAGGCCGAGCAGCTCGCTGATGCGCTCAAGGAGGCCATCGATGGCTGAGACGATGACGGGGGGCGTGTCGGCTGGAGGCACCGGCCGAGCGCAGACCGGGGTGGATCCGCTCCGCCTGGTGCCCAAGGCCGAGACCAAGCAGACCATGAAGGACTTCAAGTCCGATCAGGAAGTGCGCTGGTGCCCCGGCTGCGGTGATTACGCGGTGCTCGCCGCCGTGCAGGGCTTCATGCCCGAGCTGGGCCTGGCGAAGGAGAACATCGTCTTCGTCTCCGGCATCGGCTGCTCCTCCCGCTTCCCGTACTACATGAACACCTACGGGATGCACTCCATCCACGGCCGCGCCCCGGCCATCGCCACCGGCCTGGCCTCCTCCCGGCGCGACCTGAGCGTATGGGTGGTCACCGGTGACGGCGACGCACTGTCGATCGGCGGCAACCACCTGATCCATGTGCTGCGCCGCAATGTGAACCTGAAGATCCTGCTGTTCAACAACCGGATCTACGGCCTGACCAAGGGTCAGTACAGCCCGACCTCGGAGGTCGGGAAGATCACGAAGTCGACGCCCATGGGCTCCCTCGACGCGCCCTTCAACCCGGTCTCACTCGCCATCGGCGCCGAGGCGTCCTTCGTCGCCCGCACGATCGACTCCGACCGCAAGCATCTCACCCAGGTGCTGCGCGAGGCCGCCGCCCACCCAGGCACAGCCCTGGTGGAGATCTACCAGAACTGCAACATCTTCAACGACGGGGCCTTCGAGGTCCTCAAGGACAAGTCGACGGCGGAGGAGGCCGTGATCCGCCTGGAGCACGGGCAGCCGATCCGCTTCGGGGCGCCCGCGGCGGACGGCCTGGGCTCCAAGGGCGTGGTACGGGACCCGGTCACCGGCGACCTCAGGATCATCGACGTGGCCACCCACGGCACCGACGGCGTACTGGTCCACGATGCCCACACCCCCTCCCCCGCCACGGCGTTCGCGCTGAGCCGCCTCGCCGACGCCGACACCCTGCACAACACCCCCATCGGGATCTTCCGCAGCGTCGAACGGCCGGTCTACGAGAACGCCATGGCCGACCAGCTCGAGGCCGCCATAGAGCAGAAGGGCAAGGGCGACCTGGCCGCGCTGCTCACCGGCAACGACACCTGGACCGTCCTCGGCTGAGCCCAGCCGTCTTTACGCGACATGACGCCGCCCGCGCCTGAAGGCGCGGGCGGCGTCGTCCGTCCCTCCCATCCCCTCACCCGCTTCTGTCACGACCGTTCAGCGATACGGACATGACAGCCGAGCCCGTGCCCGCTACCGTCGACGGGACGACGCACGATCCAGGGAGGACCCTTTGAAGCCGACGAACGAGCAGCGCACCGGTCTCGCCCTCGGCTTCGCCGCATACGGCATGTGGGGCTTCTTCCCGCTCTACTGGCCGCTGCTCGAGCCCTCCAGCGCGGTCGAGATCCTGGCCCACCGCATGGTGTGGGCGCTGGCAGCCGTCGTCGTCATCCTGCTGGTCCTGCGCCGCTGGTCCTGGATCGGCCCGCTGCTGCGGCAGCCCCGGCGGCTCGGCCTGATAGCCCTGGCCGCGGCCGTCATCTCGGCCAACTGGGGCATGTACATCTGGGGCGTCAACACCGGCCATGTGGTCGAGACGGCGCTGGGCTACTTCATCAACCCGCTGGTCAGCATCGCCTTCGGCGTACTGCTGCTGCGGGAGCGGCTGCGGCCCGCACAGTGGACGGCGGTCGGCATCGGCGTCGCCGCGGTGGCCGTACTGACCGTCGGCTACGGCAGACTGCCGTGGATCGCGCTTACACTCGCGTTCTCCTTTGGCATCTATGGCCTGGTCAAGAAGCGGATCGGGCTGGACGGGCTGGAATCGCTCGCGGCCGAGACGGCCGTACAGTTCCTGCCCGCGCTCGGCTTTCTGCTCTTCCTCGGCGCGCGCGGGCAGTCCACCTTCGCCACCGAGGGCACGGGGCATGCGCTGCTGCTCGCGGGCTGCGGGCTGGCCACGGCGCTGCCGCTGATCTGCTTCGGAGGGGCGGCCGTACGGCTTCCGCTGTCGACGATCGGGATGCTGCAGTACGTCACCCCGACCTTCCAGTTCGTACTCGGGCTCGTGGTCTTCCACGAGGAGATGCCGCCGGAGCGATGGGCGGGCTTCGCACTGGTCTGGCTCGCGCTGGCCGTACTGACATGGGACGCGCTGCGCACGTCCCACCGCGGCCGCGCGGCGCTCCGGTCCGCCGCGGCAGCGGCCGGCGGCGCGGCCGAGCCCCCGGCCGTCCCCCTCGCGGCCACGGACGCGGAGGCCCAGTCCTCCCACGCCTGACGCTTTCCGCGAGACGGCCGGGAGCACCGCTTCGGAGTCCGGGCTCTGATGGGCCGGATACATCGAGGACCGGGACTGGGTGGCCGAACGCCGCGAGTCCTACGATCTGCTCAGGGCCATGGCCGTCTCGCCCCACGACTCCGAGGCGATGATCCGAGCAGCAATGGAGGACTGGACGCCATGCGAACCACCCCGGACCTGAGCGCTGCCGCCTGGCGGAAGAGCAGTTACAGCAACGGCGACGGTGGGGACTGCGTGGAGATGGCCGACGGCATCCCTGGCCTCGTCCCCGTCCGGGACAGCAAGGACCCGCACGGCCCCGCATTGCTCTTCTCAAGCGAGGCATGGAGTGCCTTCATAGCAGGCGTGAAGGCGGGCGGCTTCCCCGCTGTCGACTGAGCCCCACAAATTGGGCAGGACCTGAAAGCGGTCCGAACGCTCACGGGTACGGGTGCGTACCCGTATCCTGTAGGGATGAGTGGAAGGAGCCTCACCGTGTCCGACGCCAACATCCGCATCCCCGCCGAAGCTCGCGATCGGCTCGCTGAGATAGCGGCCGCCGAGGGGCTCTCCCTGCGCGCCTACCTCGCTCACCTCGCCGACACCCTGCTCACCCCTGCCGAGCGCGCTGACCGCGCCGAGAAGGCCCGCGACGCACTACGGGAGTGGAACGGCTACAACCCCACCGAGGCCGAGCAGGCAGACCTGGACGCCGAGTTGGACCGCCGCTTGGCCGAGGCGGGCACCCTGTGACCAACACCCTGCACGTCGTCCTGGACGATGCGGCCATGGTCGCCGCGGGTCAGGGCAACGTCCTGGCCTCCCGACTGATCCACCGCGCGCACGCCGAGCCGGGCTGGTTTCTCTATGCTCCGGCGTGCGCGCTGGTCGAGGCCGACCGTTCGCGTTCCGGTACCGCCGAGCACATCGCTGCCCTGCCCGGCATCACGGTGCTGGAACTGGACCTGCCTGCCGCGCTCGCGGTGGCGCGTGAGACCAGTTGGGCGATCGCGCACGCCTTGTATGCAGCCCAGCCCACTGCCGATCGGCCAGATGGCGCCGTTGTCGCCACCGCAGTCCCGGAGAAGTGGAAAGGCCAGCAGGTGCGTGTTCTCGACCTCACCCCCTGACCTACTGCCTAACGCGAATTAGCCGATCCGGGATGCCGTGCGGTTCACCGATCCCCGCGACCTGACCCCGCTGGTCACGCGCCTCAACCGTCGCAGAGGTCAAGGCAAACCGGGCCCCGCGCGTTGCGCAGCTCGCTGATCCTCCTGCACGCCGGTTGGAACCCGTGCACTCAAGGGCGCCGAAGGCAGCCGTACGCGGGGGAATTCGATATTCGATCAGGGGTGTCCGGATTCCGTCTTGACGGGATGTCAATCGCTCGCTGAGCATCATCATGCTCGCGTCAAAAACGAGCATGCTCCAGCGCCCTGCGGTCGCCCCCACCGCAGGGCGCCTCAAAGTCATTCCGTCCTGACCCCTCGGAATTCGGAGCCCTCACCCATGTCATCATCCACCCCCCACAACCACCACCGCGCCGGCCGAAGACTGTCCATACGCCGGGCCACCACGGCCGCCGTGGCAGCCGCGCTGATCAGCTCCGGCGCTCTTGTCGCACTTCCCGCCGCCTCTGCCGTGCAGGCCACGCAGAGCGCGGTCGCCGACGCGCCCGACATCCCCGTCGCAGGCGTCACAGCGCACCTGAGCCGGCTTCAGTCCATCGCCACCGCCAACGGCGGCAACCGTGCCCACGGTCGCCCCGGCTACAAGGCCTCGATCGACTACGTGAAGGGCACGTTGGACGCCGCGGGCTTCACCACCGCCCTGAAGCAGTTCAGTTACAGCGGCAGCACCGGCTACAACCTGATCGCCGACTGGCCGGGCGGCGACGCCAATCACGTCATCATGGCCGGCGCCCACCTCGACTCCGTCAACTCCGGCCCCGGCATCAACGACAACGGCTCCGGCTCCGCGGCCATCCTGGAGACCGCGCTCGCCGTCTCCCGCGAGGGCCTGCAGCCCGCCAAGCATCTGCGCTTCGCCTGGTGGGGCGCGGAGGAGCTGGGCCTGGTCGGCTCGAAGAACTACGTGGACGGCCTCTCCGCCGGTGACCGGGCGAAGATCGACGGCTATCTCAACTTCGACATGATCGGCTCGCCGAACCCCGGCTACTTCGTCTACGACGACGACCCGCAGCTGGAGTCCGTCTTCAAGGAATGGTTCGCGGCCAAGGGCATCCCCACCGAGATCGAAACCGAGGGGGACGGCCGCTCCGACCACGCGCCGTTCAAGAACGCCGGCATCCCGGTGGGCGGCCTGTTCACCGGCGCCGACTACATCAAAACCTCCGCTCAGGCCCAGAAGTGGGGCGGCACCGCGGGACGCGCCTTCGACAGCTGCTACCACTCCTCCTGCGACACCAGCTCCAACATCGACGACACCGCCCTGGACCGGAACAGCGACGCCATCGCCCACGCCGTCTGGACACTGAGCGCCGGCGGCACCATTCCGCCCAGCTCCGTCTACGAGAACACCGCCGACGTCGCCATCCCCGACAACGGCGCCGCGGTGAGCTCACCCGTCGACGTCACCGGCCGTACCGGCAACGCGCCCTCCACACTGAAGGTGAGCGTCGACATCAAGCACACCTGGCGCGGTGACCTGGTCATCGACCTGCTCGCACCCGACGGGACCGCCTACCGGCTGAAGAACTCCAGCGGGTTCGACTCAGCCGACAACATCATCGCCACCTACACGGTCAACGCCTCCGCCGAGGTCGCGAACGGCACGTGGAAGCTGCGGGTGCAGGACGTCGCCGCGCAGGACACGGGCTACATCGACGGCTGGAAGCTCACCTTCTGATCCCCCGGCACGGGACGACGCGGCGCCCTCACGCCGTGACGTCCCGGGCCGTGAACCGCGCCCAGGCCGCGCTGCCGAACACCACCGCGTACAGCCCCTGCAGACCGAGGTTCCGCACCGTCTGTTCCCAGGTGACGGGGTCGCGCAGCAGGTCCGCGAAGCCGAGCCAGTAGTGCGGGAAGAGGTACGGATGGATCGCGTGCAGCTGCGGGACGGTGTCGAGGATCTGGACCGTGATCAGCAACCCGACCGTCGTCGCCATGGCCGCGACACCGCTGTTGGTGAGCGTGGAGACGAACAGGCCCAGCGCCGCGACCCCGATCAGCGAGCCCGCGACCGCCGCTGCTATGCCCACGGCCCGGACCAGCCCCTCGCCGAAGGAGACTGTCGTGCCCGAGATGAGCGTGACCTCCCCGAGCGGGAAGAGCAGGGCCCCGACAGCCAGCGCGGAGGCCGCCACCACAAGCGTCGCCACCAGACAGAAGGCCATCGTGGCCGCGTACTTGGCGAGCAGCAGGCGCGTACGGCCCACGGGTGCGACCAGCAGATAGCGCAGCGTCCCCGCGCCCGCCTCACCCGCGATCGCGTCGCCCGCCACCACACCGACGGCCATCGGCAGGAAGAACGGCAGCGTGGCGGCGAGGGACGTAAAGACAAGGAACAGGCCGTTGCCCGTGACCTGCGCGATGAACGGGGGCCCTTCGCCCCCGCCCCCACCACCGCCACCCCCCGCCGGGCCACCGTCGATCTTCAGGGCGGTCCCGACCAGGACGGGCACCGCGGCGAGAACTGCGAGCAGCGCGAGGGTCCGCCAGCGGCGGAAGGTCGTGCCCAGCTCGCTGCGGAAGAGCCCGAGCGACCACAGCACCTTGGGGCTGGGGGCCACGGTCAGCTCAGCCTGCGACATCGAAACCCTCCCCGGTCAGGGCCACGAACGCGTCCTCGAGTGAGGTCCGCTGCATGCCGAAGCCGCGGACCCGTACCCCGGCCCGGACCAGCGCGGAATTGAGATCCGCCAGGTCGGGCGGGTCGGCGGGCAGTTCGCCGGTCACCTGGTCGTCGGCGGCGACGAGGTCCAGGACCCCGTGCTCCTTCAGGACGCGTACGGCGTCGGCCGGGTCGGCAGTGGTGACGGCCAGCCGGCTGCGGGCGTCCGCGCCCAGCTCGGCGACCGGGCCCTGGACGAGCAGCCGGCCCCTGGCCATCACCGCCGCGTGTGTGCACACCTGCTCGATCTCGTCGAGAAGGTGGGAGGAGAGAAAGACGGTCGTGCCGTCGGCGGCCAGCTCCCGGACGAGGCTACGGATCTCGCGCATGCCCTGCGGGTCGAGGCCGTTGGTCGGCTCGTCGAGAACGAGGAGCCGGCGCGGCTGGAGCAGGGCCGCGGCCAGCCCGAGCCGTTGCTTCATACCGAGCGAGTACGCCCGGGCCTTCTTGCCCGCGGCGGCGGCCAGCCCGACCCGGTCCAGGGCCGCCGCGACCCGGGCCGCCCGGGTGCGTGGATCGGCGGTGGGGTCGGCGGCGTCGTACCGGACAAGGTTGTCCCGGCCGGAGAGAAAGCCGTAGTGGGCGGGACCCTCGATGAGCGCGCCGACGTCCGGCAGCACATGGCGGGCAGAGCGCGGCATGGGCCTGCCCAGCACCTGGGCGCTGCCGGACGTCGGCTGGATCAGGCCCAGCAGCATGCGGATGGTGGTGGTCTTGCCGGAGCCGTTGGGGCCGAGAAATCCGAAGACGCTGCCACGGGGTACGGAGAGGTCGAGCCCGTCGACGGCGAGCTGCCCGCCCCGGAACCGCTTGGTCAGGCCCCGCGTCACGATCACGGCGTCGTCGCCGGGCATCTCCTCCACCGCCTCCGTACCCCTTCTCCGCTGGGCGCGGCCCGCCTGCTGTGACGGGCGGGCCGATCCGGGCCGTGGCCTACTTCGCCTGGTTGGCGGTCTTCACCAGCGTGGCCTTGTCGACCGCTCCGGCGTACACCGCGCCGTCGTCCGTCAGCAGGGCATTGAACAGGCGGGTGCTGAACACCCTCCCGGAGCCGAACTCTCCGGTGACCTTGTCGCCGAACATGTCCAGGAACTGCTTCTGGTCCGCCCCCTCGCCGCGCGTGCCCTTGGCGTGCGCGCCGTCCGGAGCCTTCAACTGGACGACCGTGGCCCAGCCCTTGCCGAAGGTCTTGGCACCAGGCCCGGACACATCGCCCAGATCACCCAGTTCGCCGACGCCCGGCGCCATGGGAAGCTCCGGTCCCTGGTGGTGCCGGCTGTCCTTTTCGATGTCCTTCTGCTCGGTCACCTTGGCGCCCTTGGGCGGAGTGAAGTGGAAGGTCTTGGCATCGGGCTTGGCAAAGTCCACCGAGGTGAAGCCCGCGTCGACAATGGCCTTGCCGCCGCTGCTCGGAGCGACCGTGACCTTCAGCGGCACCCACTTCTGCGCGTCCACGGCGATCCGTACGGACTCGATCGTGGAGCCCGACTGCTTCGGCGCGATGCGCAGCACGTACGCGTCCCGGCCGGCGACCTTCGCCGTGCCGTTGACCGCCACCGAGGTGGTGTCGTCCACGGCCTTCAGGGCTTGCTGGGCGAACCGCTGCGGAGTGAAGTCCTCCGGGGCGTGCGGCCGTGCATGCTCGTCGGACTTCTCGTGCTTGCCACCGTCCTTGGGCGCGGTGGCGTGGAAAGCGGAGTTGGTCCCGGAGTCGTACGCCCACACCTCGTCGGCGTTGTGGATCACGCTGTACTCGGCGGCGTCGTCGATGACAGACAAACGGTGCTTCTCCGGGCCGTCCGTGGCGATGCGCAGGGTGTGCGAACCGGACGCGAGCTCCATCAGCTTGGACTGCGGGTCGGCGGTCGATCCGCCCTCGCCCTTGCCCTTGCCGCCGACCGAGCCGAGGCCCGGCAGCGACGGGAGCCCCAAGTCAGTAGTGACCTTGACCGTGCCGGACATCTGCTGCACATCCGACTTCGCGACCCTGGCGATGAGTTCCTCGGCCGAGATCTTCGGCAGATCGGGGGCACCGGAGCCGGCGAAGGCCGGTACGAGCCCGATCGTCGCCGCGGTGACGCCGACTACCGCGACGGGTACGACGTAACGGACCGCCTTGCGCCGCCGCGCGGAGATGCTGTCGTCCTCATCCCGTTCGCCGGTGACCTGTGTCGGTCGCATTCCTGGCATTGCCCTACCTCCGTTGTCGGCGGCGGCTGGTTGCGAAAGCACCTCTGGGGGCACGTCCGCGGCCATTGTCACCCGAGCCCGCCGCGCTGGTGCTACTAATCTCACCAAACGAGGCACGGCGTGGCGTCAGACGAGGGAATCAAGTCCGTCTACTTCTATGGGAGGAGACGCCCCGTCCGCCGGGGGGAGGAGCTACCACGAACGGTGGAGCGGCCCCTAGGGGCCGCCGCGCCTTCCGCCTGCGGCGGGCTTCCCGCCTGACCGGCGGGAAAATGACGCGCCGAAAGCGCGGAGGA
>NZ_JBUEGC010000059.1:0-36137 GCF_054963655.1 Streptomyces sp. HSS9-12
GGATCGGCCTCGTAGTGGGCCTACTCGGTCGATCGGGCAACGCAGCAGATGGCCGTGCCAGGGCCGCGAGCGGGGCAAACCCTGGCTGAAGCGGCACTAGCCGCGGCGGCGGCGGGAGGAGACGGCCAGCAGGCCCACTACGGCGACGGCGACCAGGGCGACCGGGACGATTCGCTCCAGCCGCGGCGACCCTTCCTCGGAGACCAGCGTGGAGCGCAGCCCGGACACGGCGCGGTTCACCGCCACGTACGCCCGGCCGGCCGTACGGTCCACCGTCCCGGCGACCCTCGCCTTCGCGTCGTCGACGATCGTCTTCGGGTGCATTCGCACCGCGATCTCGTCGAGCGTCACGGCGAGATCCTGGCGCCTCCGGGCGATGTCCGCCTCGATCTGCGCCGGGGTCCTGTCCTCCGCCACCGTGCTGCCTCCGTCCTCGACCCGTCCGTAATGGACAGTCTGTCAGCCTGGACGGGGCCACGCCCCACGGCACCCCCATTTCCGGGTGCAACTCTCCCGTAGGCTCTCCGTAACGACCGTGCACGGGGACCGCCTGGTACCCGTAAGAGGAACGCGTAAGAGCCCCCCGGAGGAGAGCCGACCCATGAGCGAGCGACTGCAGCCGGGCGACACCGCCCCCGCCTTCACCCTGCCCGACGCGGACGGCAAGCAGATCTCGCTCGCCGACTACGCCGGCCGCAAGGTCATCGTCTACTTCTACCCGGCCGCCATGACGCCGGGCTGCACCAAGCAGGCCTGCGACTTCACCGACAACCTGGGCCTGCTGGCCGGGGCGGGCTACGACGTGGTCGGCATCTCGCCGGACAAGCCGGAGAAGCTCGCGAAGTTCCGCGAGAAGGAGAGCCTGAAGGTCACGCTGGTCGGCGACCCCGAGAAGAAGATCCTGGAGGCGTACGGCGCCTTCGGCGAGAAGACGATGTACGGCAAGACGGTCACCGGGGTCATCCGGTCGACGGTGATCGTCGACGAACAGGGCAAGGTCGAACGCGCTCTCTACAACGTGAAGGCCACGGGCCACGTCGCCAAACTGATCAAGGACCTGGCGATCTGAGCAGCGCCCCCTGCCGACTGCCACAACCCCGCGCGTACACCAGAGAAATACTCGAAGAGGCTGCCCAGCAGTGCACGAACCCGGGGTGATGTCATGCGGTATTCGGGCGTCGAACCCCGCGACGCCGCGAACCTACCGAGGCAGGAACCGTCGACGCCTGCATGACGTGACAGGGCGGCATCGCTCATCAACGCAGCAGCCAAGTAGAATGACCCAACGCGGCCGTGGCGCAGCAGGTTGACGCAGCAGGTTTAGGTCCTGTGGCCCGCAAGGGCTTGAGGGTTCGAATCCCTTCGGCCGCACGCACTGGAAATCGAAGACCCGCCCGCGGTGGCCCGGGGCGGGCCTTCGGCGTTGCTCACCCCAGCAGGTCGCGGACCACCGGGGCCAGAGCCCGGAAGGCCTGGCCGCGGTGGCTGATCGCGTTCTTTTCCTGGGGGGTCAGTTCCGCGCAGGTGCGGGTATCGCCCTCCGGCTGGAGGATCGGGTCGTACCCGAAGCCGCCCGTGCCCGACGGGGTGTGCCGCAGGGTTCCCCGCAGGCGGCCTTCGACCACGCGTTCCGTGCCGTCGGGAAGGGCCAGTGCCGCCGCACAGGCGAAGTGGGCGCCGCGGTGTTCGTCGGCGACGTCGGTGAGTTGGGCCAGGAGCAGCTCGAGGTTGGCCTTGTCGTCGCCGTGCCGTCCGGACCAGCGGGCGGAGAAGATTCCGGGGGCGCCGCCGAGGACGTCCACGCACAGGCCGGAGTCGTCCGCGACGGCCGGGTGGCCGGTGGCGCGGGCGATGGCGTGGGCCTTGAGCAGGGCGTTCTCGGCGAAGGTGACGCCCGTCTCCTTGACGTCGGGGATGTCGGGGTAGGCGTCGGCGCCGACGAGTTCCACGTCGAGGCCGGCCTCGGCCAGGATGTCGCGAAGCTCGGTGATCTTGTTGGCGTTGCGGGTGGCGAGGATCAAGCGCTGCATGGCGCCGATTATCCCCGCCGGACCGCGCCCGCTAGTGCCGCGTCAGCCAGGGTTTGCCCGGTAGCGAGGTGACCTGGTGCGGTCAGCTGCAAGGCGCCGGATCGGCCTCGTAGTGGGCCTACTCGGTCGATCGGCAACGCAGCAGATGGCCGTGCCAGGGCGGCGAGCGGGGCAAACCCTGGCTGACGCGGCACTAGCCCGGGGAGCAGACCTTCGTCAGCTCCGAGGCGGCTTCGGTCACCGGCGTGATGTCCGGGTTCTTGCCCTGGTTGATGGCCTCGCGGGCGTTCTTCACGCCGGTGTTGAGGTCGTCAACGGCCTTACTGACGTCCGCGTTGTCCGTCTTGTCGCTGATTTCCTTGAGGTTTTCGTCGATCGCATCGAGGGCCTTCTGCGCCTGTGCGGGGTTGTCGGTCGCGCCGTCGAGGGCCTGCTGGAGGTCTTGCACGCTGTCGGAGATCGCGACGGCGGTCTGGGCGCAGTCCATCGCCTTGTCGATCGCGCCGCAGCCGGCGGTGATCGGTACGGCTATGGCTACGGCGGCCGCGGCGGCCAGGACGGTGTTTCGGCGGCGCGGGTTCCGGCGCAGGTTCATGGCGGGTCCTCCCCAGGTGGGTGCGTGCGGTGCGGGCGTACGTACGTGTAAGGGCGTACGTGTAAGAACGCGTGCGGGACGTCCCGCGGTTGCCTAGTGGAGCGGCGTGGCGAGGGCTTCGCGCTGGGCGGAGTCGAGCTGAGCGCAGCCCGCGACGGCGAGATCGAGGAGTCCGTTGAGCTGGCCGCGGTCGAAGGGCATGCCTTCTGCTGTGCCTTGGACTTCGACGAAGTGGCCGGCCCCGGTGCAGACGACGTTCATGTCGGTTTCGGCGCGCACGTCTTCCTCGTAGCAGAGGTCGAGGAGGGGGACGCCGTCGACGATGCCGACGCTGACGGCCGCGACGGTGCCGGTGAGCGGCTTGCGGCTGGCCTTGATGAGCTTTTGCTTCCGTGCCCAGGCGACGGCGTCGGCGAGGGCGACGTAGGCGCCGGTGATGGCGGCGGTGCGGGTGCCGCCGTCGGCCTGGAGGACATCGCAGTCGAGGACGATGGTGTTCTCGCCGAGTGCCTTGTAGTCGATGACGGCGCGCAGTGAGCGGCCGATGAGGCGGGAGATCTCGTGGGTGCGGCCGCCGATCTTGCCACGTACGGATTCGCGGTCGCCGCGGGTGTTGGTGGAGCGGGGCAGCATGGCATATTCGGCCGTGACCCAGCCTTCACCGCTCCCCTTGCGCCAGCGCGGTACGCCTTCGGTGACGCTGGCGGTGCAGAAGACCTTGGTGTCGCCGAAGGAGATGAGGACCGAGCCCTCGGCGTGCTTGCTCCATCCGCGCTCGATGGTGACGGGGCGCAGCTGGTCGGGGTTCCGACCGTCGATACGGGGAGACATGAGGATGACCCTATCGGCTGTACGTGGGGCCTCGTTCCGCTGCTGGTTGGGGTGCGGTGCCGGGCGCGGGGTGAGCTCGTCGGCTGTGGTTCACATCATGTCTTCGATGTCGGCGGCGACGGGGTCGGCGTCGGTGCCGATGACGACCTGGATGGCAGTGCCCATTTTGACGACTCCGTGGGCGCCGGCCGCTTTGAGGGCGGCTTCGTCGACGAGGGCGGGGTCTTCGACTTCGGTGCGGAGGCGGGTGATGCAGCCTTCGATCTCGACGATGTTCTCGAGTCCGCCGAGCCCGGCGACGATCTTTTCTGCCTTGGTGGCCATGTCCCACTCCTGTGGTGTCTCGGGGCTTCGGCGGACGATGCCGACCGATTCGAAACGGTAACGCACGTTTGGCCCATGTCCTCAGGCGGATGACCGCTATCCAACGAATGGTGACGGTCACTGGTTCGCGGTTGCGGGAGCGGGACCACAGCGGCGCCGCACTACTGGTCTACACCAGTGTGCGGCACCAGTATGCCGCGCGCTCCGCACCGGCAGCCATCGGTGACCGTCCCGATCGGGCTCGCCTTCGCCGCGGTCTACTACGTCGTCTTCCGCGTCGCGATCACGACGTTCGATCTCCCCACCCCGGGCCGCGAGCCCGAGGAGGAACTCGAGGACCTCACCAAGATCTGAGCCGGGCGCACACCGCTGAAGGCGGCTTGCCGGCGCTCGCCACGGAATCCGGGCGGGCGTCGGTTAGCGTTTCGGTGTGGTAACCGTGGTAACCCTTGCCCAAGGCAGCTGGTTCGCACGGGAAATCGTCGAGCCGGGACTGCTGCCGCTGTTTGTGTTCCTGTGTTCCTTCATCGCCGGTTTCGGTTTCATCCGCTTCAGCGTCCGCATGATCAGGGCCGGGGTGCGGTGGTGGCCCGGGAATGTGAAGCACGGCGGTCTGCATATCCACCACGTGGTTTTCGGTGTGGTGTTCATGCTGATCAGCGGAACCTCGCTGATTATGGTGGACGATCCGTCGGTGGCCGCGAAATCGACCCTCTCCGGGATCTTCGGGGTGGGCTCGGCGCTGGTGCTCGACGAATTCGCGCTGATCCTTCATTTGCGCGACGTGTACTGGGAGGAAGCGGGGCGCACCTCGGTCGACGCGGTTTTTGTGGCGATCGCCCTGTGCGGTCTGCTGCTCCTGGGTTTCCGGCCGGTGGAGTTGATCCGCTGGTCCGGCTACCGGGCGAACCCGGATCTGGCCCATGCGCTTCTGCTCGTCGGGTTCCTGCTGTTCCAGCTGGCGCTGGCTGTGGTCACACTCCTCAAGGGCAAGGTGTGGACGGGCCTGCTGGGGCTGTTCTTCCTGCCGCTGCAGGTGGTCGGGGCGATCCGGCTCAGCCGTCCGCATGCGCCGTGGGCCCGCTGGCGCTACCGGAACAAGCCGAAGCGGCTGGCGCGTGCCGCCCGGCGCGAGGAGCGCTGGCGGCACCCGGTGATCAACGCCAAGATCAAATTTCAGGAGTTCGTGTCGGGCAGGCATGACCACCTGCCCGGCAACCGGCACTGACGGCCCCGGCCTACACCTCGTACACGGCGCGCGGGCGAGCGAGTTCGGCCGGCCCGTCGTAGACCTCGCGCGCGTCCCGCAGGTTGACCTCGGCGTCGGTCCACGGCGGGATGTGGGTGAGCACCAGCCGCCCGACGCCCGCCTGCTGCGCCTGCTCGCCGGCCTCGCGGCCGTTGAGGTGCAGCTCGGGGACATCCTCCTTGCCGTAGGTGAAGGAGGCCTCGCACAGGAAGAGGTCGACGCCCTCGGCGAGGCTGTGCAGCGCCGAGCAGGGCCCGGTGTCTCCGGAGTAGGCGAGGGATGAGCTGCCGTGCTCGATCCGGAAGCCGTACGCCTCGACGGGGTGGCAGACCCGGTCCGTATGGATGGTGAACGGGCCGAGGGTGAACGTGCCGGGTTCCAGGGTGCGGAAGTCGAAGACCTCGCTCATGGACTTCTCGGACGGCACATCGTCATACGCCGTGGACAGCCGCTGCTCGGTGCCCTTCGGGCCGTAGACGGGGATGGGGGCGGGGCGGCCGCCGTCGTGGCGGTAGTAGCGGGCGACGAAGTACCCGCACATGTCGATGCAGTGGTCCGCGTGCAGATGGCTGAGGAGGATGGCGTCGAGGTCGTACAGACCGCAGTGGCGCTGCAGCTCGCCCAGGGCGCCGTTGCCCATGTCGAGGAGCAGCCGGAAGCCGTCGGCTTCGACGAGGTAGCTCGAGCAGGCCGAGTCCGCGGACGGGAACGACCCCGAGCAGCCGACGACGGTGAGCTTCATAAAGCAGGAACCTCCGTTGGCGGACTGGGGTTCCCCTGCCGGGGGCGAGGGGCGTCGGGAGTGGCGTGCGGTGCGTCGAGCGTAAGGCGCGAAACGGCTGGTCGCTTCTCCAGCGGGCGCGGTTGTGGTTGAACTCACCCGTGGCTTCACCGATACGGGGGGTGTTTACGGCCCTGGACGCCCCTGTCCGGCCTCCCGGCGAGAGATATTTCCGCTGCTCCGGCTTGCTGCCGGAAGATTTGCCCTTGCCCCTGCTCAGGGCTGGGGCACCGCCCTGGCATATCCGGTGGTCACAGGCGCGCGCCCGGCGCGGCGCCGGGACAGCCGGCGCGGAGTGCGGCCGGCCCGGCCAGGACGTACGGGGAGCCCGCCGCGAGCCTCGTCAGGCTTCGGCGCGGAGCGGGCCTCCCCTGCGGTGGGGCGCGTCAGGCCCAGAGCTGCCCGTGCAGGGCCTCGACCGCTTCCTCGGTGGACTCGGCGGTGTAGATGCCGGTCGACAGGTACTTCCAGCCGCCGTCCGCGACGACGAAGACGATGTCCGCGCTCTCGCCCGCCTTCACCGCCTTGCGGGCGACGCCGATCGCGGCGTGGAGTGCCGCGCCGGTCGAGACGCCGGCGAAGATGCCCTCGCTCCGCAGCAGTTCGCGGGTGCGGCGGACCGCGTCCTCGGAGCCCACCGAGAAGCGGGTGCTCAGGACGGACTCGTCGTACAGCTCGGGGACGAAGCCCTCGTCGAGGTTGCGCAGGCCGTAGACGAGGTCGTCGTAGCGCGGCTCGGCGGCGACGATCTGCACGCCGGGAACGTGCTCGCGCAGGTAGCGGCCGACGCCCATCAGCGTGCCGGTGGTGCCCAGACCGGCGACGAAATGGGTGATCGACGGGAGGTCCGCGAGGATCTCCGGACCGGTGGTCGCGTAGTGCGCGCCCGCGTTGTCCGGGTTGCCGTACTGGTAGAGCATCACCCAGTCCGGGTGCTCGGCGGCCAGCTCCTTGGCGACCCGTACGGCCGTGTTGGATCCGCCGGCGGCCGGGGAGGAGATGATCTCCGCGCCCCACATGGACAGCAGCTGCCGCCGCTCCTCGGAGGTGTTCTCGGGCATGACGCAGACGATGCGGTAGCCCTTGAGCTTGGCCGCCATGGCCAGTGAGATGCCCGTGTTGCCGGAGGTCGGCTCCAGGATGGTGCAGCCCGGCGTGAGGCGGCCGTCCTTCTCTGCCTGCTCGATCATGTGCAGGGCCGGGCGGTCCTTGATCGAGCCGGTCGGGTTGCGGTCCTCGAGCTTCGCCCAGATCCGGACGTCCTCGGACGGGGAGAGGTGCGGGAGGCGGACCAGCGGGGTGTGGCCGACCGCCGCCAGCGGGCTGTCGTACCGCATCAGCGCATGCCTCCCGCCCGCCACCCGGCCACCACCCCAGCCGGACGGGGCTCCGCCCCGGCACCTCCTGCCACTGCCGGAAGGATGGTGACGTTGTCGCCGTCCGACAGCTTGGTGTTGATGCCATCCAGGAAGCGGACGTCCTCGTCGTTGAGGTAGACGTTGACGAACCGGCGCAGCTCGCCGCCGTCGACCAGGCGCTCGCGGATGCCGGTGTACCGCGACTCGAGGTCGGCAAAGAGCTCTTCCAGGGTGGCTCCGCTGCCCTCGACCGCCTTCTGGCCGTCGGTGTAGCTGCGGAGGATGGTCGGGATGCGGACCTCGATGGCCATGGGTGGGCTCCTGTCGGATGGAGGCGGAGGACGCGCGGCGTCCTGCCCGGTCGGCGTGCGTGTGGCTGTGGGTTCCCGGGCGGGCGCCGGGAGGGGGTGCTGGGGTGCCTAAGACGCCGCGGCGCGGATCAGGCCGTACGGCAGGCAGGGCAGCGCGGACACATGGCGCTGGCGAGCCGGCACAGATCGACGTGCAGCCGCGCCACGAGCAGCTTGCCCGGGGCCTTGTCGCTCACGTCGTGGTCAACCATGGGCACATCGTATCGATTCCCTGTCCGCGCCCCGAGATCCAGTCCCAGGATGCGGACGTCGCTGTGGACACCTCGGTCCGGGAGGCGTTCGACAAGCCGGATGAGCTCAGTACGAGGCGACGATCTCGACCTTCTCCTCCGTGACCTCGCCGTCGACGATGCGGAAGGAGCGGAACTGTACGGGGCCCTCGTCGTTGCCGCAGTCGGCGGTGGACACCAGGACGTAGTGCGCACCGGGCTCATTGGCGTAGGAGATATCCGTACGGGACGGGTAGGCCTCGGTGGCGGTGTGCGAGTGGTAGATCACGACGGGCTCTTCGTCCCGGTCGTCCATCTCGCGGTAGAGCTTCAGCAGGTCGGTCGAGTCGAACTCGTAGAAAGTGGGCGAGCGGGCCGCGTTGAGCATGGGGATGAAGCGCTCGGGGCGGCCGGATCCGACCGGGCCCGCGACGACGCCGCACGCCTCGTCGGGGTGGTCGGCGCGGGCGTGCGCCACGATCTTGTCGTAGAGCTCCTGGGAGATGGTCAGCATGTCGAAAAGAATAAGCAGGGCGCGAAGCGCGCCGTTGAGGGTGGTGGCGGGCGACGGGAGGGCAAGCAGCCTGCGAAGCGGCCCTTCGAGGGTGGTGGTGGGGAGGGCGAACGGGCGCGAAGAGCTCCATTGAGGGCGGTGGGCAGCGGTCGGGCCCGCGCGTACCGAGGGGCGGTACGCGCGGGCCCGAATGCTGGGCGGGACTCCGGAATCAGTGGGTCTTCTCGACCTCGGCCGGGGAGCCA
The DNA here is from genome assembly GCF_054963655.1 of Streptomyces sp. HSS9-12. NCBI lineage: Bacteria > Bacillati > Actinomycetota > Actinomycetes > Kitasatosporales > Streptomycetaceae > Streptomyces > Streptomyces sp. HSS9-12. The sequence continues at coordinate 8,508 of NZ_JBUEGC010000059.1, forward strand.
CCGCGCTCGAAGGCCTGCGGGTTGCGGGCCTTGAGCACCAGGTACGAGACACCGAGGATCAGGGCCCAGACCGGGGCCGCGTACAGGGAGACCCGCGCGTCCTTGTCGATGCCCATCATCGCGATGACCATGAAGATGAACAGCAGCGCGAACCAGCTGGTCAGCGGCGCACCGGGGGCCTTGAAGCCGGATTCCGGCAGCTCGCCGCGGTTGGCCTTCGCCCGGTAGCGGAGCTGGCTGACGAGGATCATGATCCAGGCCCACATGCCGGAGATGGTCGCGAAGGAGACGACGTAGTTGAACGCGTCCGACGGCCACTCGTAGTTGATCCAGACACCGACCATCATCAGGGCCGCCGAGACGGTGGTGCCGCGCAGCGGGAGGCCGTTCTTCGTGAGCTGGGTGAAGAACTTGGGGCCCTGGCCGTTGAGCGCGAGGTCGCGCAGCATGCGGCCGGTGGAGTACATGCCGGAGTTGCAGGAGGACAGGGCGGCGGTCAGCACCACGAAGTTGACGATGGCGGCGCCGAAGGGCAGGCCGATCTTGGCGAACGCGGCGACGAACGGGCTGACGCCGGGCTCGAAGACCGTCCAGCTGACGACGGACAGGATGATGATGAGCGCGCCGACGTAGAAGACGGCGATCCGCCACGGCACGGTGTTGATGGCCTTGGGGAGCGTCTTCTTCGGGTCTGCGGCCTCGCCGGCGGTGACGCCGACGAGCTCGACGGCGAGGAAGGCGAACATCACGATCTGCAGGGTCATCAGCGTGCCGCCGATGCCCTTGGGGAAGAACCCGCCGTCGGCCCACAGGTGGCTGAAGGAGGCGGTGTCACCGGCGTCGGAGAAGCCGAGGGTGATCACGCCGAGGCCGATGAGGATCATGCCGATGATCGCGGTGACCTTGACCATCGAGAACCAGAACTCCAGCTCACCGAAGAGCTTTACCGAGATCAGGTTGACGAAGAAGAGTGCGACAGTGAAGACGAGGGCGGAGATCCACTGCGGGATGTTCCACCAGTACTGCACGTACTGGGCCGCCGCGGTCACTTCCGTGATGCCGGTGACGACCCAGAACAGCCAGTACGTCCAGCCGGTGACGAAGCCGAAGAACGGGCCGAGGAACTCGCGCGCGTACTCGGAGAAGCTGCCGGAGACCGGGCGGTACATGAGCAGTTCGCCAAGGGCCCGCATGATGAAGAAGATCACCAGGCCGGCGACGGCGTACGCGAGGATGAGGCTCGGGCCGGCCTTGGCGATGGCCTTGCCCGCGCCGAGGAAGAGGCCCGTGCCGATGGCGCCACCGATGGCGATCATCTGGATCTGTCGGTTGCCCAGCCCCCGCTGGTAGCCCTCTTCGGGAGCCGCCCCTGCGGCTCCGCTGCCGCCGCTTTGCTGATCGACCTGCACTGAGGTCATGAGTGGATGCGCCTTTCTCCATACCGACCCGGTCAGTCCGGATCGGGTCCCGATCCCCCCGGATGGAGTCCTGCATGCCGACGATCGGCCGGCCTTAGCGCTCCCGCGGTGACATGGGGTGGGTCACACGCGGCAGGTCGTGAAGGTCTATCACGGTGGCATTGCTGATCGATCGAGCCGCTGTGGGCCACACCACAAAGAAATCCGGATACTTGGCAGGAATCAGCACACAAGCCGCACATTCATTCACGCGATCGTTATCCGGAATTGAGCGTCCGTTGAGCGAACGTGTTCGCCGGATGAACGGGATGAACCGGACGGGCTGCGAAAAGCTCCGATCCGGCCACATGCGGCGGAATCGGCGCGTCAGGGCATCGTCAGGGAATCAGGCTCTCGACGAGCGTCTCCTGCAGCCCGCCGAGCCAGAGGTACGCCATCACCATCGGCTTGCGCGGATCGGAGTCCGGCAGCCGGTAGAGGTCGTCGTTGTCGTCCTCGTCAGTGACCTCGAGGCGGGTGCCGATGGCCAGCCGCAGGTCGTTGAGCGCGCCGAGCCACTGGCGGGCCTGGTCGGGCTGCAGCTTGAGCACGGCCCCGCGGTCGCCGCCCAGGGTGAGCCCGTCCAGCGAGTGGACGACGGCCAGAGCGTCCGCGCGCTTACGGGCGCGCAGGTCGTTCTCGGTGTAGCGGCGGAACTCGGCGGAGGCCCTGCGCGATTCGGCGTCCTGCGCCTCCGCCCCCGGCACGCGGTAGGCATCCGGGAAGAGCCGGGCCAGCGCCGGGTCGGCGGGCGGCTCGCTGGGCCCCTCGGCGAACAGCGTGGCCAGCGGGTCCTCACCCTCGACCGGATGATCCCCGGGCCCGACGAGTTCGAGCAACTGCACGGCGAGGCTGCGAAGGATGGAGATCTCCACCTCATCCAGCGCGATGGCTGCCCCGCCGTCGGGGAGGGCTTCGAAGTGTCCTGCCATCAGCGGTCCTGCTGGAGGGTCGCCCACAGGCCGAAGCCGTGCATCGCCTGTACGTCGCGCTCCATCTCCTCGCGGGTGCCGCTGGAGACGACGGCGCGCCCCTTGTGGTGCACGTCGAGCATCAATTTGTGGGCCTTGTCCCTGGGGTAGCCGAAGTATGTCTGGAAGACGTAGGTGACATAGGTCATGAGGTTGACCGGGTCGTTGTGCACCAGCGTGACCCAGGGGACGTCGGGCTCAGGCACCACCGACGGTGCCTCGCTCGACTCCGGGCGCTCGATCTCAACGGGTGCGACGCTCACGCGTCCCATGCTGCCACTGCGGCCCGGGCGCCGCGCAAACGGGCCCGCCGCATGATCCGATCAGAAATCGTCAGAGTGACGAGATAGGGGGTAGGCTCCTGCCATGAACACTGCGGACCAGTTGGGCCTACCTGTCACAGTGCCCTCCACTGCGCTCTTCACCGACCACTACGAGCTGACGATGCTGCAAGCCGCCCTGCGCGCCGGCACGGCCGGGCGCCGCGTGGTGTTCGAGGTGTTCACCCGGCGGCTGCCGGAGGGCCGCCGCTACGGAGTCGTCGCGGGCACGGGCCGGGTGCTGGACGCAGTGGAGAACTTCCGCTTCGACGAGCCCATCCTGGAGTTCCTGCGCAGCCGCCACGTGGTGGACGAGCCCACGCTCACGTGGCTTGCGGACTACCGGTTCCGAGGGGACATCTGGGGCTACCCCGAGGGCGAGGTCTACTTCCCCGGGTCGCCGATCCTGCGGGTGGAAGGCGCCTTCGGCGAGGCCGTACTGCTGGAGACCGTGATCCTCTCGATCCTCAACCACGACTCGGCCGTCGCCGCCGCCGCGTCCCGGATGGCGGTCGCGGCGGGCTCACGGCCGCTGATCGAGATGGGCGCCCGGCGCACCCACGAGCTGGCCGCGGTGGCCGCCTCGCGAGCCGCGTACGTCGGAGGCTTCTCCTCCACATCCGATCTGGCCGCGGGCTTCCGTTACAACATCCCGACCGTGGGCACCAGCGCGCACGCCTTCACGCTGCTGCACGACAGCGAGCGCGACGCCTTCACGGCACAGGTGGAGTCGCTGGGACGCGGCACGACGCTGCTGGTGGACACCTACGACGTCGCCGAGGCCGTCGATACGGCGGTGAAGATCGCCGGGACCGAACTGGGCGCGGTACGCATCGACTCCGGTGACCTGCTGCTGCTCGCCCACAAGGTGCGGCAGCAGCTCGACGACCTGGGCGCGAAGAAGACCAAGATCATTGTGACCAGCGACCTCGACGAGTACGCGATCGCCTCACTCGCGGCGGCTCCGGTGGACGCCTACGGCGTCGGCACCCGACTGGTGACCGGCAGCGGCCACCCCACCTGCTCGATGGTCTACAAGCTCGTCGCCCGCTCCGAGTCGGACGAACCGGGGGCGCCGCTGCAGCCGGTGGCCAAGAAGGCGGTGGGCGGGAAGACGTCCATCGGCGGCCGCAAGTGGGCCGCGCGGCGGCTGGACGCGGACGGCGTGGCCGAGGCGGAGGTGATCGGCACCGGTGCGGTCCCGCCGGAACTGGCGGACCGGCAACTGCTGGTGGAGCTGGTACGGGGCGGAAGGGTCGTGGGGCGGGAGCCACTGGACGCGCCGCGCGACCGCCACGTCGCGGCCCGGACGGAGTTGCCGATGTCGGCGACGAAACTCTCGCACGGGGAGCCGGTCATTCCGACCGAGTACGTCTAGGCCTCCGGCCCGGTCCGCCGGGCCCCCGCCGCGCCACAACGGCGGCGACCGCGCAGCCCCGTCCGCCGGGTCCCCGCCGCGCCACAACGGCGGCGACCGCGCAGCCCCGTCCGCCGGGCCCCCGCCGCGCCACAACGGCGGTGACCGCGCAGCCCCGTCCGCCGGGCCCCCGCCGCGCCACAACGGCGGTGACCGGGCTACGCCCACTCGCCACCGTCCGGTGGGGCGACCCGTCCGGCCCTGGCTTGTGGCAGACGCACGCACCCGACCGCCGCGCCGGTGGTTCTGCCGGGGCCGGGGCCTCCGGGGTGGGGGTCCTGGACTGCGCATTCTCGGGCCTGGCGGCCCTGAAAGCGCTTTTACGTCCAGGACCCCCACCCCTCCGACCCCGACCCCTCCCGTTACGACCCCCGCCCCGTCCCGGCGGCCGACCCGCTCCGCCTCGCGGCCACCGACACCCGCCGCCACAAAAGATCCAGTCGCCAGCGAGTGCGCCCTACCGAACGGGCCGAGGTGGGCGGGGCTCCCCGCGCCCGGCGCCCGACCGCAACCGGGCCCCGTCCGGGTTCGCCGCACGACCGCCGTCGCGAGGGCCTGGCCCCACGCCGCGGCCAACGGGCCTGCCGCCCCCCACAGCGGGCTGATATTGAGTGCTGCCCGCGCCGCAAGGTCATCGCGACCGTCGGCACCACCGTCCGGGGGCGCAGCCGGAGGCCTCGTAGCCAGGGTGCCCGCGCCTCGGCGGACAGCCCCCGCTCGGCGGTAGGCGTGGGCACAGGCTTCCAGTGCTCCGCCGGCCGCGGGCGGCGGAGCCCTACCGCGTCCGCCCGGCGGCCGAGTCGGTGTGGCCCCGAGCAGCAATAGGCCATCGCAGCCGCCGAGTTCGGCCTCCGCAAAGCCGGCCGCCCGTGCGCGGTGCGCGCGGGGCGGTAGCAGTGCAAGGCCCCCTCCCACAAGGGCGTGCGAGTGTCTACCCTCGGTGACGGGGCCGATCCCGCCAACTGTCCACACGCCGCTCCCCACAGCCGAAGGGCACGCGCCATGCACCGGGCACTCATCGTCGTTGATGTGCAGAACGACTTCTGCGAAGGGGGCAGCCTCGCGGTCGCCGGCGGTGCCGACGTCGCCGCAGCGATCACCGATCTGATCGGCCAGGCGAACGCCGGCTACCGCCATGTCGTCGCCTCGCGTGACATCCACATCGAGCCGGGCGACCACTTTTCGGACAACCCGGACTTCGAGAACTCCTGGCCCGTCCACTGCGTGGCCGGCACCGAGGGCAGCAGCTTCCACCCGAACTTCGCACCCGCCGTCGCCTCCGGGGCGATCGATGCGGTCTTCGACAAGGGCGCGTATGCGGCGGCGTACAGCGGCTTCGAAGGCACCGACGAGAACGGCACCACGCTCGCCGACTGGCTGCGCGCACGCGGCGTGAGCGAGGTCGACGTCGTGGGCATCGCCACCGACCACTGCGTACGGCTCACCGCACTGGACGCCGTACGGGAGGGCTTCACGACCTATGTGCCGCTCGACCTGACCGTCGGCGTCGCCCCGCACACGACCGAGCTGGCGCTGGAGCAGCTCCGGGAGGCGGGCGTCGACCTCAGCGGCAAGCCGATCGTCTGGACACCCCCCGAGAGGGCACCCAGCGCCCGCTGGGTGCAGTAGCTGAGGTCCAGGCTCCCCGGCCGGGAGCTGTGTACGTACCTGCTCAGGGTGCGACCGGGGCCGCGGTCGGGCCGAGCACCGGTTCCACGAGCCGGGCCGGAGCCATCCCCATGACCGGCCCGTCCCCGGCCGGCTCCGGCGCCGGGCGGGGCGGCCGCAGGAGCGAGCGGATTGGGTGCCAGGACTCCGTGTCGTCGTGCAGGGACGCACGCCAGACCAGGCCGTCGGGGTGGTGCAGCACGGCCGTGACCTCGTCCGGCGTCGGCGGCTCCGCGTTCCCCCTCAGGTACACCGAGCGAAGCCCCAGGTTCCGCAGCCGGGTCAGGGCCCGCTGACGGTTCCCGGCGTGCACGAGCACCCGTACCGGTCCCCCGTCGCAGAGCCCCCCGCCGACGGGGCGGGGCAGCGACAGCGCGACGACCACGCTGCCGCCCGGAAGCTTGACGAATCCGCCACCAGCCATGCCTGTGAATCTCCCCCGTGAGACGTGGTGTCAATAAGGTCTTCGCAAGGCATCTAAACGTGAATGGCCGCCGCCCGCTAGAGGGCGACGGCCGATCACGCTCTGACCTGCGACGACGTGCCCGCTACACCGATGGCTCGACCGTGAGGATCATCGAGGAGCCATCCCCTGGACTCCTGAACGATCTTGATTCGGGTGTTGGTGTCAGGAACGTCCACCCCGGCGGTCGGGTTGGACTTATACCAGTACGTCCCCGCTGCAGCGTTCGCGCGGTCCGGCTGAGCGATCTGGTTGTGCCGCGGGCCGGCCTCGCCGCCGTACTTCCGGACCGGCGGCTTCGGTCCGTCCGGCCCCGGACCGTCATGGCGAGTGCGAACCGACGCCAGACGCAAGCCTTATGACTCCATGCGCCCCTTGTGCACCGGCGCCGTGGGTTAGGTCACGCTTACCGACAGCTGGGCTCGGGCACACAGGACGGTAGAGCCTCCTGACCTGTCCCAAGGACGGAACCCGTCATGCCGCGTCCGACTGCCGCACAGCTCGCCTACGGTACGGCCACCGTGGTCGTGTCCACCCTGGCCATGCTCCTGCTCTCCCAAACCCGTTCGGGCATCGGGATCACGGTCTGTGCCGTTGCCGGACTCGCGATCGGGCTCCTGGTGGCCTTGACCGTGCAGCGGCCGCGCGGGGCCTCCAGGGTCGTCGCAACGGGCGGCCGCAGCCGGGCCGGCACCGGGCACGGCACACGGATACCCCGGCCGAGGGCCCATGTGGCCGCCGCGCCTCGCATCGAAGAGCGCTCCTCGCTGCCGCACTGACACATCAGGGGACGGCGACGACCACGGTCTTCGCGGCCTTGTCGTGGAGGCACTGCCGGTACGGCTTGTCCCAGGTGCAGAACAGCACGTTCACCAGCCAGAAGATGAAGCCGCAGCACGGCACGATCTGCGGCAGCGTGTAGACGCAGGCGCGGATCCAGCCCGGCTGGCCGGCCGGGATCGCGCCGTTCTCAAGCATGGCGACGCGGATCTTCATGAGCATCTTGCCGACGGTCTGACCGTAATGGGTCAGCATGAGGCCTTCGTAGATGACGTACGCCAGCATCACGACGCCCTGGACGGTGGCGGCTCTGCCGGATTGATCGGGTTCGATGGGGTTGTAGCCGCCGACGATCAGGGCCATGAGCGCACCCACCGGCAGGCCGATGAGCAGACCGTCGATGATGCGGGCGACCAGCCGGCGGCCGCGGTTCGCCAGCGGAGGCATCCCGGCGAGCGGATCGGCGGCTCCGTACTGCTCCCCGTGGGGCGGCCACCCACCGCCGTACGGGCCTCCGCCCCCGTACGGGCCTCCACCGCCGGGCGGCCGAGGTGGCGGAGGCGGCGGCTCCTTCCGGAACCGCTCGTCGTCCGACGGCTCGCCGGACCCAGGAGTCGGCTGATCGGTGCTCATGCACCCCAGTCGACCCCGGTGGACAGGGAAGCCGCAGCCCGGCGCGAGCCGTTCGGGGGACGGTCCGGTCAGCGGTCCCCGGCGACGAACGTGCGGGCGGCCTTGTCGTGCCAGCACTGGCGCCACGGGCGGTCGAACACACCCCACAGCACATTGAGGATGCCGACGCCCAGCACCCCGAGCACGCCGTAGAGCAGCCAGCGGACGGTCGCCTCGCGGAAGGTGGGGTTCTCGTGCGACTCGATGCCCATCACCCTGACCTTGCACAGGCGCTTGCCGAGCGTACGGCCCCAACGGGCGGTGGGCAGGGCGTCATAGAGGATCCCGCCGAGGAGCAGGGCGGCGAGGACGATGCCGAGACAACCCGCCGTGGTGCCGTCGAGCAGCCATACGGTCACGGTCTCGCCGGTCAGTTTCGCGTCCTCGATCTTGCCGTTGATGTGGTCGATGGCCTGCGTCCCGAACGGTACGGCGACCGCCCCGACCGCCGCGCCGAACAGCACGGTGTCGATGAGCCGGGCTGCGAGGCGGCGGCCGAGCGCGGCGGGGCGGGCGGACGCCTGCTCCTGGGCGGCCTGCAGGAAGGGGTCGTTGACCGGTGGCCGCCAGGGGATGACCCCCTCGGGCGCGCCGCCGCCCTGCGCGGCGTCGGCCGGCGAGCCACCCGCGGCCGGCGTGCTGGGCTGCGCGAGTTCCTGCACCTGCTGGGCCCAGGAGGGCCGTCCGGCGTCCACGCTCTGCGGGGGTGTCGGGACAGCGGGCGCCTGGGGCTGAGCCTGCTGTTGGGCGTGCGCGCCCGGAGAGGACTGCGCGGGGACGGACCCGTCGGGCCACGCGGGCGCGGGCGCGGTTCCGGGTCGCACGCTGCGAATCGCCATGGTTCCGTCGGCCGGGGGCACCTGTGTCCCGGAGCCCGAAGCGCCACCCGCTGCCCGGGCGCCGGAGGCGGAGCCGCTTCCCCGGCCCAGGCTGCGGATGGTCATCGTGCCGTCAGCGGGGCGGCCGGCGCCCTCGGGCATATCGCCGGAACCGCCGTCCCGCGCCGGAGGCACGCCACCGGCACCGGACGTCCCGCCCTGGGCTCCGCCGGGCGGCACAGCACGGATCGCCATGGTGCCGTCGGGCACCCGGCCCGCTGCGGACTCGCCCGAGGCCGGAGCCGCATCCCGCTCGCCGTCGGCGGGCGCGGCGGCACTGCCCGCGCCCAGGGCGGGGCGTGCGCTGGGGCCAGGCAGGGCGGGGCTGGACGTGCCGGAGGCGGTGGAGCCGTCGGAGGGGTCCGCGCCCCAGGAGACACGGCGGTCGCGTTCGCCGCCGAAGCCGCTCTGGCGCGAGGCGTCCGCCTGCCAGGCGGAGGCCGGCTCGGGCCGGGAACCGTGGAGGCGCTGCGGGTCGTCCCAGTCCACGACCGCGGACCGGACGTCCACCTCGCCGCGCGGCCGCACGTCCGGCACGGCGCTGGAGCCGGTGACGAGGTCCGTCGCCGGATCTTCGTCGAGGAACATCGGGCCGGTCTCCTCCGCCGCCGCTGCGGGGGGCGGCACGGCGGCGGGCTGCGGGGCGGCGGGCGTCACGGCCCCTGGCGGCGGGCCGGGCAGCTCTTCGCCGTCAGCCGGAGCGGGCCGGCTGGTGCCGGGCACCCAGGCCGCGCCGTTCCAGTACCGGATGTAGCCGGGGATGCTCGGGTCCGGGTAATACCCCTCGCCGGCTGAATTCTGACCGCCGCCACTGGAGGTCGCCAATGTCCCCAACTCCCATCAACCTGCAACACACTTGACCTGTCAGCCGTGTCCGGCGCCGGGACCCCTTGATCGCGCGCCGCGCGAACGGGGACGGACGACGACACTCGACCTGTCCTCGGGCTACGCGTCGTACGTGCCGCAGTGACCCGGCGCGTACCTCCGCTTGTCCAAGGAGGACATTAACGAAGAACGGAGGACGCGGAAGCAGGAGACCGGCTGGAAGCCTGCCATCGAACGGCAGACCGACGACGCCGAAGCCAAGCGGAAATCCCTCGTACGGGGGAAGTTCGCCGAACTGTGTGCGGAGTGCATTGACGGCGGACTCGCCCGGGCGCCCGACCGCCGTCAGACGACGGCCCTACCGCGTGCGCGAGACGACAAGGCCGGCCATGACCGTGCGCACTGCGCGTCGGCCGGCCGAGAACCCGCAGGTGGAAGGTCGTGGCGGCGACGTCACACCCGGGCGGCAGAGATTTTTTACGTGAAGTCACGTAATGAAGAACGTGGTTGCGGGTCCTGACCCTGTATGGCAGCCACGCGCGGCCGCCGCACAAGGAAAGGACATCGTCGTCATGCACACCGTGGTGGAACGAGAACTGGAGCTGGGTCTGGTGCTGTCGCCGGACAGCAGCATCCCCGTCCCGGCCCTGCTTGAGTACCGTACGGACGACCCGTACGCCGTCCACATCACCTTCCACATCGGCTCGGACTGTCCCATCCACTGGACGTTCGCACGCGAGTTGCTGCTCGAGGGGATGTGCCGGCCCTGCGGTGAGGGCGATGTACGGGTGTGGCCGATCGCATCCGACGGGCAGGGCGTGCTCTGCATGGCGCTGTCCTCGCCGGGCGGGTACGCGCTGCTGGAAGCCCCGATCGCGGCCGTCGCGGCGTGGCTGGCGCGGACACTGCATGTGGTGCCGGCCGGCTCGGAGCCCGAGCTCCTGGCCCTGGACGACTCGTTGAGAGCGCTGCTGGCCCCCGCCCCGTCCGACGAGCTGTGGCCGTGGCACCCCTGGCTCTCCGACGAGTCACCGGAGGCAGGGGCCTGAGCGGGAGCGGAGGGATCGCTCCCCCGCCCCGCCCGGACGCCAACCGGCTTCAGAAGATCTTTCCGGGGTTGAGGAGGCCGAGCGGGTCGAAGGTCTGCTTGATACCGCGCTGCAGCTCGAGCCCGACCGGGCCGAGCTCGCGGGCCAGCCACTCCTTCTTCAGCACGCCGACGCCGTGCTCGCCGGTGATGGTGCCGCCGAGGCCGAGGCCGAGCGCCATGATCTCGTCGAACGAGTCACGGGCGCGGCGGGACTCCTCGGGGTCGGCCGGGTCGAAGCAGACCACGGGGTGGGTGTTGCCGTCGCCGGCGTGGACGCAGACGCCAATGGTCAGGTCGTGCTTCTCCGCGATCACGGCGGTGCCGTCGAGCATCTCGGCGAGCCGGGAGCGGGGTACGCACACGTCGTCGATCATGGTGGCGGGTTTGACGGCTTCCAGGGCGGTGAGGGAGAGCCGCCGGGCCTGGAGGAGGAGTTCGGATTCGGCCGCGTCCTCGGCGGGGACGACCTCCGTCGCACCCGCCGTCCAGCACAGCTCCGCGACGGCTGCCAGGTCCGCCGTGGGCTCGGGGGTGTCGAAGGCGGCGAGCAGCAGCGCCTCGGTGGACTCCGGCAGGCCCATGTTGGCCAGCTTGTTGACCGCGCGGAGCGTGGTGCGGTCCATGAGTTCCAGCAGCGAGGGGGCGTGGCCGCGGGCCATGATCTCGCAGACGGCGGCGCAGGCGGCGGCCGCGGAGGGGAATTCGGCGGCGAGCGCGAGCTGCTCGGGCGGCGCGGGCTTGAGGGCCAGCACGGCGCCCACGACGATGCCGAGGCTGCCCTCGGAGCCGACGAAGAGGCGGGTCAGGTCGTAGCCGGCGACGCCCTTGGCGGTGCGGCGGCCGGTGCGCAGGAGCCGCCCGTCGGCGAGGACGACGTCGAGGCCGAGGACGTACTCGGCGGTGACCCCGTACTTCACGCAGCACAGACCGCCGGAGGCGGTGCCGATGTTGCCGCCGATGGTGCACTGCTCCCAGCTGGATGGGTCCGGCGGGTAATAGAGTCCGCGTTCGGCGACGGCACGGGAGAGCACGGCGTTGACGACACCCGGTTCGACGACGGCGATCCGGTCGACGGGGTTGATCTCCAGGATCCGGTCCATCTTGACCAGCGACAGCACGATGCAGCCGTCGGTGGCGTTGGCGCCGCCGGACAGGCCGGTGCGGGCGCCCTGGGGAACCACGGGGACGCGCAACGCGGTGGCGGTGCGCATCACGTGCTGGACCTGCTCGACGGTACGCGGCATGACGACGACGGCGGGGGCGCCGGCGTCGCAGAAGCTGGCCATGTCGTTGGCGTAGGCCGCGGTGATGTCGGGATCGGTGAGGACCGCCTCGTGCGGCAGTCCCTCGCGCAGCGTCTGGATGAGACCTGTCATACGGCCAGCCTGGCATCCGGACGTCCGGTACGGAAGATCACGGACGATGACACCGCGTCAGCCGGGCGGGCGGGCGGCGGGCCGCACAGGTGCCCCGTACGGGCTGCGGCCCCACGGGGATCAGGTTCCGTGGGGCCGCAGCATGTGGGGGGCACCCGTTAAGAGGGCGTCAGCGCCTCAGAGGTTGCCTCGCTTGGCCTGCTCTCGTTCGATCGCCTCGAAGAGGGCCTTGAAGTTGCCCTTGCCGAAGCCCATCGAGCCATGCCGCTCGATCATCTCGAAGAAGACGGTGGGGCGGTCCTGGACCGGCTTGGTGAAGATCTGCAGCAGGTAGCCGTCCTCGTCACGGTCGGCGAGGATCTTCAGCTCGCGCAGCTCCTCGATCGGCACCCGGGTGTCGCCGACCCACTCGCCGAGGGTGTCGTAATAGGAGTCGGGGACGTTCAGGAACTGCACGCCGGCCCCGCGCATGGCCCGTACGGTCGCCACAATGTCGTTGGTGGCAAGGGCGATGTGCTGCACGCCCGGGCCATCGAAGAACTCCAGATACTCGTCGATCTGCGACTTCTTCTTGGCGATGGCGGGCTCGTTGATCGGGAACTTCACCTTGCGGGTGCCGTCCGCGACGACCTTGGACATCAGCGCCGAGTACTCGGTGGCGATGTCGTCGCCGACGAACTCCTTCATGTTGGTGAAGTGCATGACGTTCTTGTAGAAGGCCACCCACTCGTCCATCTTGCCGAGCTCGACGTTGCCCACGCAGTGGTCGATGGCCTGGAAGCGGCGCGGGCCGGGCTCCACGATCGGCTCGGCGGCGACGAAGCCGGGCAGGTACGGGCCGTCGTAGCCGGTGCGCTCCACCAGGGTGTGGCGGGTCTGGCCGTAGGTGGCGATGGCGGCCAGTACGACGGTGCCGTGCTCGTCCTTGACCTCGTGGGGCTCCTCCAGGCCGGTGGCGCCGTGCGCGGTGGCGTACTCGTACGCGGCCCGCACGTCCGGCACCTCGATGGCGAGGTCGATGACGCCGTCGCCGTGCTGGGCGACGTGGTCGGCGAGGAACCGGCCGCGGTCGGTGGTGGCCTTGATGACCGAGGTGAGGACGAAGCGGGCGCCGCCTGACTCCAGGACGTAACTGGCGGTCTCGCGGCTGCCGTTCTCCGGTCCGGAGTAGGCCACGAGCTTCATGCCGAAGGCGGTGGAGTAGTAGTGCGCGGCCTGCTTGGCGTTGCCCACGGCGAAGACGACCGCGTCCATCCCCTTCACCGGGAAGGGGTCGGCCTGCCGGGCGGTGGTCGGGATGTGAATGGTCTCAGTCATGGCTTCAGGCTCTCCCCGGTCCACAAGCTGCGCAACAGTTGCGTTGTTTGCTGCTCAGTCTGTACAGCCGATAGCCGGTTCAGCGAGGCTATCTGTACATGATGACTACCGAGGGGAACGTCATGGGGATCGATGAGCTGGACGGGCGGCTGATCGAGCTGCTGGCGAAGGAGCCCCGGATCGGGGTTCTGGAGGCCTCGCGGCGGCTCGGTGTCGCCCGTGGCACCGTCCAGGCGCGCCTGGACCGGCTGCAGTCCAATGGGGTGATCCGCGGTTTCGGACCGGACGTCGACCCGGCGGCGCTGGGCTATCCGGTGACGGCTTTCGCGACGCTGGAGATCAAGCAGGGTCAGGGAGCCGATGTCCGCGCCCACTTGAGCAGCGTCCCGGAGGTGCTGGAGCTGCACACCATCACGGGCCACGGCGACATGCTCTGCCGTCTCGTCGCCCGCTCGAACGCCGACCTTCAACGTGTGATCGACCGGGTTGTGGGTTTTGATGGCATTGTAAGAGCTTCTACCGCGATCGTCATGGAAAATCCGGTGACCCTCCGGATCATTCCTCTGGTGCGTCAGGCGTCGGAGGACCCCACGTAAGGCGGCCGTGCGGCAGGGGCCGGCCGGGCGCGAGGAGGGCACTGGTGAGCTTCTGGGAGTATCTCGGCTACCGCCACCAGCAGCTGCTGGTGGACGCCGGGCAGCATGCCAGCGCCGTCTTCCAGTCCATGGTCATCGCCACCGTGCTCGGGGTGCTCCTCGGCGTGCTGACCTACCGCACCCGGTGGGCCGGAAACCTTGCCATCACCACCACCGCCACGATCCTCACCATCCCCTCCCTGGCCCTGATCGGCCTGCTCATTCCCATCGTCGGCCTCGGGGTCGCCCCGACCGTGATCGCGCTGGTCCTCTACGGGCTGCTGCCCATCGTCCGCAACGCGATCGTCGGCCTGCGGGGCGTCGACCCAGCGCTTGTCGAGGCCGCTCGGGGTATCGGGATGTCCCGGGCGGCCCAGCTGCTCAGGGTGGAGCTGCCGCTCGCCTGGCCGCCGATCCTCACCGGTATCCGGGTGGCCACCCAGATGCTCATGGGCATCGCCGCCATCGCCGCCTTCGCCTCGGGTCCCGGGCTGGGCAACGAGATCTTCCGCGGGATCTCCAGCCTGGGCAGCGCCAACGCGCTCAACCAGGTGCTCGCCGGAACGCTGGGGATCGTGATCCTCGCGCTGCTCTTCGACGCGGCGTACGTCCTCATCGGGCGCCTGACCATCTCCAGGGGGATCCGTGTCTGACGCGGCCCCCGAGAGCGAGAAGACCGTCAGCGGAGCGAGTATCCAGCTGGAGAACCTCACCAAGCGCTACCCCGGCAGTTCCGTACCGGCGGTGGACAACGTCAACATGGAGATCAACGCCGGCGAGCTGGTGGTACTCGTGGGGCCGTCGGGCTGCGGCAAGAGCACCCTGCTCAAGATGATCAACCGGCTGATCGAGCCGACCTCCGGCCGGATCAGGATCAACGGCGAGGACGTCACCCACATCGACCCGGTGAGGCTGCGCCGCAGGATCGGCTACGCCATCCAGGCCTCCGGTCTCTTCCCGCATATGACGGTCGCCGAGAACATCGCGATCGTGCCGGAGATGGCCGGCTGGCCCAAGGCGAAGGTGCGGGAGCGCGTCGAGGAGATGCTCGATCTGGTCGGGCTGGATCCGGGCGAGTTCCGCGACCGCTATCCGCGCCAGCTCTCCGGCGGCCAGCAGCAGCGGGTGGGCGTGGCACGGGCGCTGGCGGCCGACCCGCCGGTGCTGCTGATGGACGAGCCGTTCGGTGCCGTCGACCCGATCACCCGGGACCATCTGCAGAACGAGCTCCTCCGGCTGCAGCACGACCTGCACAAGACGATCGTCTTCGTCACCCACGACTTCGACGAGGCGATCAAGCTCGGCGACCGGATCGCGGTACTGCGCGAGCAGTCGCACATCGCCCAGTTCGACACCCCGGAGGCGATCCTCACCAGCCCGGCCGACGATTACGTCTCCGGTTTCGTCGGCGCGGGAGCGGCGCTGAAGAGGCTCAATCTGACCCGGGTGGCGGATGTGGAGATCGCGGACTTCCCGACCGTCACGATCGACGACCCGCTGGAGACCGTCCTCGACAAGCTGCGCGGGAGCGGCACCAACGAGGTTCTGCTGCTGGACCGGCAGGGGCGCCCGTACAAGTGGCTGCGGCGGGCCGACGTGGCGCGCGTCAAGGGTTCGCTGGCCAGGGCCGGCATGCCCATCACCAACACGGTCACCCGCCAAGCGACGTTGCGCGACGCTCTGGAGGCGATCCTCATCGACAGCAGCGGGCGGGTCGCGGTCACCGGGCGGCGCGGGGAGTACATCGGCGTCGTCGACATGGAGACGCTGCTGAATTCCGTGCACGAGTTGCTGCAGGCCGACCGGCTGGCGTCCATGGAGCATCACCGCGAGGAGGAGGAGCCGTCGTGAGCCCGGTCGGCCCGCAGCGCACGGAGGACCAGGTCGAGCGGGGCGCGGTCCCGCCCCACCGGATCCCGTCCCGGCTGTCCCGCCAGCAGCTGCTGACGATCCCGCTGGTGGTGGCGGTCGCCGTCGGCCTCACCGCCGTGTGGATCGCCAATGCCCGGCTGGACTCGATCGCCCGGAACGCCCTGGCCGACAACGCGGCTCTCAACGCCCTGTGGCAGCACATCCAGCTGACGGCGATCTCCACCTTCTTCGTACTGATCATCGCCATCCCGCTGGGCATCGCCCTGACCCGCAGGCCCCTGCGGCCGGCTACCCCGCCGGTGATGGCGCTGGCCAACATCGGGCAGGCCACTCCGGCGCTCGGCTT
Source organism: Streptomyces sp. HSS9-12 (assembly GCF_054963655.1). Classification (NCBI taxonomy): domain Bacteria; kingdom Bacillati; phylum Actinomycetota; class Actinomycetes; order Kitasatosporales; family Streptomycetaceae; genus Streptomyces; species Streptomyces sp. HSS9-12. The sequence goes on from NZ_JBUEGC010000059.1 coordinate 24,595, forward strand.
GCTGGCCCTGCTGGTGATCTGGCTGGGCGTAGGGCGGAAGGCTGCCCTGATCGGCATCATCATCTACGCCGTGCTGCCGGTGCTCAGCAACACCATCGCCGGGCTGCAGGCCATCGACCCCACGCTCACCGACGCCGCGCGCGGCATCGGAATGTCACCTCTCGACGTCCTGCTGCGCGTCGAACTGCCGCTGGCCGTACCGCTGATCCTCGCCGGCGTACGCACCGCACTCGTCCTGAACGTCGGTACCGCGACGCTGGCCACCTTCGTCGGCGGGGGCGGGCTCGGCGACCTGATCGCCTCCGGGATCACCAACCAGCGCATGCCCGTCCTGGTGCTCGGCTCGGTCCTGACGGTGGCGCTGGCGCTGCTCGTGGACTGGCTGGCCTCGATCGTCGAAGTGCTGCTGCGGCCCCGGGGCCTGGAGGTGTGACGGCCGTGCGGAGGCGGTGGCGGCGTACGGGAGCGGCGGGCGTCTGCGGGCTGCTGCTCGCGGCGGCCGGGCTGTCGGGGTGCGGGCTGACCAGCGGCAGCCCGCTGGTCGACAATGTGCAGCCCGGTTCGATCGGCCGGGGCCGGCCGCTGCAGGGCGCGAAACTGACGGTGACCTCCAAGCAGTTCACCGAGCAGCTCATCCTGGGCCAGATCATGGCTCTGGCGTTCAAGGCGGCGGGCGCCCAGGTCCTGGACCGCACCAACATCCAGGGGTCGATCGGTGCCCGGGAAGCGGTCAAGTCCGGTGCGGCGGACGCGATGTACGAGTACACGGGCACGGCCTGGATCACGTATCTGGGCCACACCCAGCCCATCGTCAACCCGTACCGGCAGTGGGAGGCGGTCCGCAAGGAGGACGCCAGAAACGGCCTGACCTGGCTGCCCGCGGCGCCGATGGACAACACCTACGCGCTCGCCGCCAATCAGGCCAACGCCGCGAAATACCACCTCAAGACGGTGTCCGACGTGGCTCGGCTGGCCAAGACGGATCCCGCGGCCGTCACTCTCTGTCTGGAGAGCGAGTTCGCGGTGCGCGACGACGGCCTGCCCGGCCTGGAGAAGAAGTACGGCTTCTCGATCCCGGCCGCCAACCTGAAGAAGATGGACAGCGGCATCGTCTACACGCAGGTCTCCAAGGGCCATGCCTGCACCCTCGGCGAGGTGTACACCACCGATGGCCGTATCCCCGAGCTCAAGCTGAAAGTCCTCAAGGACGACCGGGACTTCTTCCCCAACTACAACCCCGCGCCCGAGATCTACTCGAAGACGATGCGGAAGTACCCGGCCATCGCGCAGGTGCTGGCCCCCATCACCAGGAAGCTGACGACGCAGACCGCGCAGCAGCTCAACGCCAAGGTGGATGTGGACGGCCAGGATCCGCACCAGGTGGCCCTGAACTGGATGGTCAAGGAAGGCTTCATCAAGGAGAGTTGATCAGCAGCTGGGCACCCTGCCGCCGGACTGCAGCGCCTTGAGGGCGTCCACCGCGCTGTTCAGCGTGGTGACGGGGACCAGCCGCAGGCCCTTCGGCAGCTCCGCCTGGGCCTCCACGCACTCCTTGCGCGGGACCAGGAAGACCGTGGCACCGTCACGCTTGGCGGCCTGCGTCTTCAGCGGTACGCCGCCGACCGCGCCGACCGCGCCCTTGTCGGTGATGGTGCCGGTGCCCGCGATCGTACGGCCGCCGGTCAGGTCGCCGCCGCGGCCGTCACCATCGATCTTGTCGATGATGCCCAGGGAGAACATCAGGCCGGCGCTCGGCCCGCCCACGTCCGCGAGCCGCAGGGTGACCCGTACCTCGCGGGGCGACTTGTGCAGATAGCCGAGCGCGGCTCCGGTGGCGGCGTTCTGGGACTCGGTGAACTCCCGGCGGTTGTACTCCTCGACCTGCTTCGTCGTCTCGCCGACCGGGTAGACGGCCTCGCGCGGCAGCACGGCCCGGTTCTTGGCGAACCAGCCGTCGACGACATCGCCGAGGTACACGGGCGCGTCCGGGCCGGTCGCGGCGATCGTCGTCATCCGCAGCTGCCCCGTCGTCTGCCGGGTGCCGGTGCCAGAGACCGTGATCACCGGCTTGCCCCGGTGGGAGCCGAGCACATCGGCCGTCATGCCGGGTTCCGCGATGGTGAACGGCAGCGGGGCGAAGAGGGCCGAGGCGAGCAGCGCCACTACGGGCGTGCCACAGGCGGTGAGGACCCGGGCGCGGTGGGACATACGCCTCCTGGCGGGTCCCCCAGACGTCGTCTGGGGGGTGCCCTCAGGGGTACCCCCACCGCCGGGCGCGGAGGGCGACACGGCTGGCATGGAAGTGAATCTAGTCCACGGATGGCAGGGACGCCGTCCGCCCGTCACCCGGCGCGGACCGGGACGCTCAGCGCAGGGCTTCCGAGACCTCCCGCGCAGCCTCGACGACCCGCGGCCCGACCCGCTCCGGCACACCGTCCGCGAGCATGACCACGCCCACGCTGCCCTCCACGCCCGTCACTCCGAGCAGCGGGGCCGCGGCGCCGCTCGCGCCCGCCTCGAGTTCGCCGTGGGTGAGCACGAAGCCGGGGCCGGTGCCGTCGTTGCCGGGGTCGGTGCCGTCCTGGCGGGCCGCCAGGATGGCCTTGCCCGCCGCGCCCCGCTCCAGCGGGTGCCGGAAGCCGGCCCGGTAGGCGACGTGGTAGTCGGTCCAGCTGGGCTCGACCACGGCGACCGCGAGGGCTTCGGTGCCGTCGACGAGCGTGAGGTGGGCGGTGGCCCCGAGGTCCTCGGCCAGTGAGCGCAGGACCGGCAGCGCTGCCTCCCGTACCAGCGGGTGGACCTGGCGGCCCAGCCGTAGCACCCCGAGCCCGACCCGGGCGCGGCCGCCCAGGTCCCGGCGGACCAGCGCGTGCTGTTCGAGGGTGGTCAGCAGACGGTAGACCACCGTCCGGTTGACGCCGAGCTTGTTGGACAGCTCGGTCACGGTCAGCCCGTGGTCGGTGTCGGCGAGCAGCTTGAGGACCCTCAGGCCCCGGTCGAGCGTTTGAGACGTCTCAGCGGTCACGACGCCCCCTCCTCATCGAGTGACGGCGGCTTCTTGAGGCGGTGGCGCTGTCAGTCCCGGCGACAGCAGGAAGAGGCCGCCGGTCGCATGGCTCCGGCTGCGCTCCGGGGCGGGATGCCACGGGCGTGTGGGGTATCGGAAAGGTAGCGAGGGGTCCCGCTCACCGGAAGGGTCCGTCCAGAATCCGGGCAGTAACTTGCAACTTTCGCCCTATTTCGACCCACGTGGTACAGCCATCGCTCAAACAAGGCCGAAAGCCGACCGTCTTCAGGAGGCGCGGATACGGCAACCCCGCGGAGTCGCCCCGGCACCCCGAGCGTCACCTCATCCGGGTGGCCCACTCCTGGATCTTCTTGATCCGCTCCCGGATCTGGCCCGCCGTCGCCTCCGCCGCCGGCGGACCTCCGCACACCCGCCGAAGCTCCGTATGAACGACCCCGTGCGGCTTGCCGCTCTGGTGCACATACGCGCCGACCAGGTTGTTGAGCTGCCGGCGCAGCTCCAGCAGCTCCTTGTGTGTGACCACCGGCCGCCGCTCGGCCGGCAGCTCCAGCAGGTCGGCCTCGGCGTCCGGCTTCTTCCGGCTGTGCGCGATCTGCCGGGCCTGCCGCTTCTGCAGCAGCAGCTGTACCTGGTCCGGCTCCAGCAGCCCCGGAATGCCCAGATAGTCCTGCTCCTCCTCGCTGCCGGGGTGGGCCTGCATGCCGAACTCGGCGCCGTCGTAGAGCACCCGGTCGAAGACCGCGTCCGACTCCAGGGCCTCGAAGGGCAGCATGTCCTGCTCGCCGGTGTCCTCGTCCTGCTGCTTCTCCGCCTCCTGAAGGAGCTTCTCCTCCTCGGCGTACGGATCCTCCTCCCCGTCCATCTTCGGCTTGTCCAGGACGTGGTCGCGCTCGACCTCCATCTCGCCGGCGAAGCCGAGCAGCATCGGGATGGTGGGCAGGAAGACGGACGCGGTCTCGCCGCGCCGCCGGGACCGTACGAAGCGGCCCACGGCCTGGGCGAAGAACAGCGGTGTGGAGATGGTCGTGGCGTACACACCCACCGCCAGGCGCGGTACGTCCACGCCCTCGGACACCATCCGGACCGCGACCATCCAGCGGTCGTCGGAGTGCGAGAAGTCGTCGATGCGCTGCGAGGCGCCGCTGTCGTCGGACAGGACGACCGTCGGGCCGGTGCCGGTGATCTCACGGATCAGCTTGGCGTACGCGCGCGCCGAGTCCTGGTCGGAGGCGATGACGAGCCCGCCCGCGTCCGGAATGGCCTTACGGACCTCGGTGAGCCGCTGGTCGGCGGCGCGCAGCACATTCGGCATCCACTCGCCGCGTGGGTCCAGGGCCGTACGCCACGCCTGGGAGACGGCGTCCTTGGTCATCGGCTCGCCGAGCCGGGCCGCGACCTCGTCCCCGGCCTTGGTGCGCCAGCGCATGTTTCCGCTGTAGGAGAGGAAGATCACCGGGCGGACGACGCCGTCGGCGAGCGCGTTGCCGTAGCCGTAGGTGTAGTCGGCGGCGGAGCGCCGGATGCCGTCCGAGCCCTCCTCGTACGTCACGAAGGGGATCGGGTTGGTGTCCGAGCGGAAGGGGGTGCCGGTGAGCGCGAGCCGCCGGGTCGCGGGCTCGAACGCCTCCAGGCACGCCTCGCCCCAGGACTTGGAGTCACCGGCGTGGTGGATCTCGTCGAGGATGACCAGCGTCTTGCGCTGCTCGACCCGGTTGCGGTGCAGCATCGGCCGGACGCCGACGCCCGCGTACGTCAGCGCCACCCCGTGGTACTCGCGGCCGAGCGGCCCCGCCGAGTACTCCGGGTCCAGCTTGATCCCTATCCGGGCCGCCGCCTCCGCCCACTGCTTCTTCAGATGCTCGGTCGGCGCGACGACCGTCACCTGCTGCACCACGTGGTGGTGCAGCAGCCAGGAGGCGAGGGTGAGCGCGAAGGTCGTCTTGCCGGCGCCGGGGGTCGCGACGGCGAGGAAGTCGCGCGGCTGCGTCTGGATGTACTTCTCCATCGCGCCCTGCTGCCAGGCGCGCAGCTTGTTGGCCGTACCCCAGGGGGCACGGCCGGGAAAGGCAGGCGAGAGATGGTGGTTGGTGGTGGTAGTCACGGTCTCCGGTTCGCGCTCGCTCGGGGATCGGCAGCGCGTCAGCCTACCGGGACCGTATGAATCGGCCGGGGCCACGCCCCGGGACCGCCCGATGGTGGGAGCGAGGTCACATCGCGTCGTGCAGAGCCCTCAGCCCGCGTGCGATCTCCGCGACGTCGTCGAGTGCCCCTGCGGCCGCCCCGACGACCAGCTTGTACGCCTCGTCCTGGTCGACTTCGACCCGGCCCCGAGGCGGCGGACGACTTCTCGGTCCGCCTCCTGCTCCAGGTACCGGTCGACCGCCTGAAGCACTATGGCGTGCATGCTCCGGCCCTCCAGCTCGGCACGCCGCTTAAGGGCCTCGGCCTGATCACCTCGGAGACGAAGATCCATAGCCATACCAGAATGGCACCACTGCGATGGGGCCAATGTGGTACCACATCGAGATTCCCTGCGCAGAGCCGCAGGCGTCGGGCGGGCCGGGCATCAGGCGGGCCTGAGCTGGGCTGACCTCCGCCGGAATTTCTCCGCCCCTGATGTCACATTCCTTCGTCGCGTTCCGTCACATCAGTGACAAGCCCAGTCGATGCGACAGGAGAGCAACGATGCAGGCACGAATACAGAACCCCGCAGCGGTCCTTCCCGACGCCCTGCCGGCCATCCTCAATGTGCTGGGGGCCGCGAAGAAGGGCGGTGTGCCAGAGGCGACGCTCGAGCTCGTCCACCTGCGGGCAAGCCAGATCAACGGCTGCGGCTACTGCGTCGACGGGGGCGCACGCAATGCCAAGAAGGCAGGCGAGAGCGACGAGCGGCTGTTCGCGGTGGCGGCCTGGCGGGAGGCGCCCTACTTCACCGACGCCGAACGCGCCGCGCTGGCGCTCGCCGAGGCCGCCACCCGGCTCAGCGACCGGTCCGACCCGGTACCGGACGAGATCTGGGACGAGGCCGCGAAGCACTACGACGAGAAGCAGCTCGCGTCCCTGGTCCTCATGATCGGCGTGACCAACCTCTTCAACCGCCTCAACGTCACCACCCGGCAGATCGCGGGGGCCGGCTGGTAACCCGGTGCAGGCACGGCGCGGTCACCGCGAGGACAGGCGGTGACCGCGCCGCACGCCGTCGCTTCAGGCGGTCGCCGGCCGAGGCCTGAGCCGGGTGGCGACGAAGACACCGACCAGGGCCACCGCTGCCGCCGGCACAAAGACCGCCACAAAGGCCACCGTCGGGACCGCACCGGCCGCCGCATGCGGGCCGACGGCTCCCGCCGCCCCGCCCCTGAGCGCCGCGAAGGCCGCACCGCAGGAGGCCAGCAGCACGATGTTGGACAGGGCGTCGGACATCTGGAGCGCCGCCGAGTTGGCGCCCGCCTCTTCGGGGCGCGACAGCTTCAGCAGCAGTACGCCGGTCGAGGCGATCACCAGTCCCATGCCGAAGCAGCCGACGCCCCAGTCCACGGCGAGCGTCCATACCGGTACGCGGCGGATGAGCACCAGGGGAGCGGCCGCGATGGCGGTGGCGACCAGCATCATGCCGCCCCGTACCAGCCGCTCGCGGTGCGGTTGTGCCTTGGGCCGGCTCTGGATGTACGAGCCGAGCGCCCAGGCCGCTCCGCCCGCTGCCAGCGACATGCCGGCCATGGTCACGGACAGGCCCCGCTGGGTGACCAGCATCAGGGGGACGAAGCTCTCGGCGACGATGAACGACCCGGCGGCTATGCCGCGCAGCAGCACCACCGAGGGCAGACCGCGCGCTGCCCGGTAGGTCCCGCGCGGGAGGAGGCGGAGCGCCGCGGGTACGAGCAGGGCCGCGCCCGCGACGGCAGGCAGCGCGGACAGCGGGCGCAGATCCTGGCCCGCGTACTGCAGCAGGCCCGCGCCGAGTGCTACGGCAAGGGCCAGCCGCAGCTGCCGCCGACGGTGTGAGGTCTGGCCGGCTGTTCCCCCGCCCGCGTCAGGGACCGGCCCGGAGGCCATCCGTCGTATCGCCGGCAGTGCCACAGCGAGTGGCACCACGACCAGCAGCGGGATACCGAGGAACACCCAGCGCCAGCCGAGGTGCTCGGTCACCGTGCCGGCGGCGAGCGGCCCGACGATGGACGGGACCACCCAGGACGCGGCGAAGGCCGCGAGGATGGCGGGCCGCAGGCGTTCGGGGTAGGCGCGGCTCACAAGCACGTACAGCGCGACAATGACGAGCCCACCGCCCAGGCCCTGCACCGCCCGGCCGAGCACGAACAGCCACATGACCTGTGCGGAGCCGCACAGGGCGAGTCCCGCTGCGAAGCCGCCGATGCCGGCGGTGAGCGGGGCGAGCGGCCCGCTGCGGTCACACCACAGCCCGGAGGCGACCATGGCGAACAGGCTGGTGGTGAAGAAACCGGAGAAGGCGAAGGCGTAGAGGGAGACCCCGTGGAGGTCGCGGGCGGCGATCGGCATGGCTGTACCCACGGCGGTCGCCTCGAAGGCGATGAGCAGGACGACGGTGACGATGCCTATGCTCAGCGCGCGGAACGGGCGGCTGAGCACACCGCCGGTGCCGGGGTCCGGGTCATCGCGCCGCGCCGCGACCGGGCGCCCGGCCCGCTCGGTGGCGGATGTCCCGAAAGGCGGGGGGCCGGCTACGGGCACGGGGGCGACATCGGCGTCGCGCGGCTCAGAGGCGCTCATTGCGCCAGAGTAAGAGGCATACCGGCACATCGCCGCTGTCGTGCGACCGCGATCGCTTCGGCCTTTGGTCGTACGACTCAGGCCGCAGGCACCCAGGGCCCCGGGGGGCGCTGGGTCGTACGACCGGCCCGGGGGGCGCGCCCGGCCCCGACGTGCGTGCCGCCGGAGATTGGGCACTCGCTTCTCTATGCCGTACTTCCCTTCGTACGACGACACCGAACTCGCCTACCGGGTGCTCGAGCCGCGCAACGGCGCCTCTACGCCGCCGCTCGTCTGCCTGGCCGGTGGGCCCGGCCGGGACGCCGCGTATCTCGGCGACCTCGGCGGACTGAACACGCACCGGCCCCTCGTCCTGCCCGACGCCCGCGGCACTGGGAGTACCTCCCAGGCCGAAGGCTCTGGGGGAGGGTCCCCCGCCTCCCCCGACCCGTCCGGCTACGCCTTTCCGCACCTGGCCGAGGACCTGGAGGCGCTGCGCGCCCACCTCGGCCTCGAGCGGTTCGCGCTGCTCGCGCACGATGCGGCCGCGGCGACGGCCCAGGCGTACGCGGCCGCCCACGGTGAACGGCTGACGCACCTCATCCTGCTGTCCCCCGGGTCGCGGTTGCAGGGCGAACTCCCCGAGGACGCACGGGAGATCTTCGAGTCCCGCAGCGACGAGCCGTGGTGGCCGGACGCCGCGGACGCCGTACAGCAGCTGGCGCAGGTGTCGGACCTGGAACAGGTGGGGGAGCTGCTGCGCCGGGCCGCGCCCATGGCGTACGGCCGTTGGGAAGAGCCACAGCAGGCCCATGCGGCAGGCGAAGTCGACCAGCTGAATCCGGTACCGCGCGCGGGCTTCTGGCAGGGCGTGGACGAACCCACGCGCCTGGCGCTGCTGGAGCGGCTGCGGGAGGTGGCCAGTCCGGTGCTCGTGATCAGGGGCGACCGGGACGCGCTGGCGGGGGTACGGGCGGGCGAGCTGGTCGCGGAGTCCTTCCCGAATGCCCGGCACCGGACGCTGCAGGGGGTCGGCCACTACCCGTGGGTGGACGAACCGGCGCTGCTGCGCGGACTCCTGGAGGAGTTCCTGAGCACCCCGCACCCGCACTGACGGCCGCAGTTGACCGCTCCCGCGACCGCGTCTTCCACCCGCTCTGCAGGCCTTCTGTGAACGGCGTATGGCAGTCGTATGGCATGCCCCGGGTATCCATTGAGCTGCCGCAGTCCGTGCGCCTACGGTCTCCATACGACATCGACACGGCCGTGTGCCCGAGTGGTTCAGGGGCTCGCCTGCAAAGCGAGTTACGCGGGTTCGATTCCCGCCACGGCCTCTACAGCCTTCATCAGGCAAAACAATGGGGCGGCACCCCCGGAGGGGTGCCGCCCCATTGTTCGTCCGTCTCCCCGTCTCAGTTGGACGCGTCGCCTGTCAGCCCCGTAGGCGTCCGCGTACCGGTCTGAACACCGCTGAACGCCTCCGGATCAGCCTCTGACTGGCTATGACTCGGCTTGGAGTCTCGAGCCACAGCTGAGCCGGTCGCCGGATCAGCGGAAGAGGCGCACCGCCACGGAGACTTGTCCTCCAGGTGGAAGACGCACCCTACAGCGCGCCGCTGCGGAAGCGGGTGTGGACGGTCTTCGAACGCAGATCTTCAGGAGTCAGCGGTTTTCCGTGTGCCCGGTGGTGGCATCCACGTACGTCACCGTCGCGCTGTCTTCCCCCTTGGCTCCCTTGAATTTGACCAGCCACTGAGCTCGCCACTTACCCGACCGCTCCACGGCCATCAGGGCACTCTCCGCCACCCTCACCTTTGTGCCGTGCAGCTCTCGGCGGATCGAGGCCAAGGCCGCCTTCTCCGCAGCCTTCTTCGAGACCTTCACCGGCGGCAGGTTCTCTGGGTCTTCGGCGCTGGCAGTGAGCAGTTGTGAGACGCGTCCTGCCCTGTTGATCTGCACATCGAGCCGCAAAGGCATCAGCACGCCATCGTGGTTCTTGCGCCGCCAGCTGACCAGCCATCCCAGCTCCGCCTTCTCACCAACCGGCTCGACGAAGTGCTGAGAGCCGGTCAGCGCCGCCGGAAAGTAGCGATGCGCATACTTCTTGGCAATGGCGAACGCGTCCTGCGCATCGGTGGGTTTCGTGCTCGCCCCGGGGACAGGGAAGCTGCCGGTGGTCGTCTTGTCTGAGTTCTCGAAGGTGACGGTGAGCTTGTGCGCGTCGGGCCAGGTCAGCTCTGCGTAACCCTTGCCGTTGTTCAGCGCGATGATGAGGCTGCCTGGAGAGTTCTTCCAGCCCGGTTGCAGCTGCACGTTGGTGAGGGTGTATCGGTCACCGAATGCTTGCCGGATCGCCCTTTGCGCTGCCTGCTTTTCGTCGCTGTCAGCGAACTGGAGGCTGGTCGAATCCAGATGGACGGGAGTGATCCAGGTTGCCCCCGCGACCGCAGCGACCGCGAGCACGGAACCGCACACCACCGCAGTGGGTCGCAGGTGAGCACGGGTGGCGACGGGGCGCCCAGCCCTGCGCAGCGTGGCCCAGGCGGTGAGTGCTCCCACGGCTCCGCCGATGGTGTTCATCAGGAAGTCGCTGGTGTCGCAGCCGCGGCCGATGCCCGGTACCAGTGTCTGTGCAAGTTCGGTCACCAGGGAGAGCATGGAGGCTCCTGCGACCACGGGTACCAAGGCGCGCAGCGCGAGAACACCCAGGAATCCGATGGGCAGGAACATCGCGAGGTTGAGGAGTCCTTGTTCGGTGGCGAAGGGCTCAGCGATGTCGTGATTGATTACGCAGTTGCGGCTTGTGTACCCGCCGCCGGGCATGAACAGCGTGACGGCGGCTTCGATAGTGACGGTGGCGGCAAGGCAGCCGTGAGCAAACGGGCGTCGCCCGTATCGGCGGGCCAGCGCGCATCCGATCAGTGCGGTGACAAGAGCAGCGATAGCCGTGGCGATCAGGAAGCCGACGCGGTCTTTGAAGATAGCGGAAAGCACGATGGTGTCCGTTCCAAGAGCCGAGGGAAGCGCGGCGTGCCGCCACTCCCGAGGGGGAGTGGCGGCACGTATGAAGTGCGGTTCAGGTGTTGCAGTCGGTCGGCGGTGTCTGGTAGCTCCTGCCGTCGGCGAGCATGAGCCCGAGGCTGGTGCGGCACCAATTGATGTTGTTCCAGGTGGCGGACTTTGTCTGCCCGGAAGAGATCCTGACCGGGTCGCGGTAGTCGTTGCCGGAGCCAGCGTTGATTCCGAGCCTGATACTGGTGGAGGATCCGCTGGTCTTCTTGTAGAAAGTTTCGGCCTTGTCGTTGGTGAACTTGCGGTGGAACAGCGCCCCATTGTCCAGCGACGTGCAGCTGTAGCCGCGGTCCAGGTGGCCGTCACCGGGACACCCAGCGCGCTCGATAGCGGTCAGCGTCGCGGTGGACGCGTGGGCGGCCGTGGCGGAGGCAAGCGTTCCCACCGTCATAGCTGCGACAGCGGCTACGCGAGCAGCCTTGTGAAGTAACATCCGTACCTTCCTTGTGCGTAGTGGGCAGCAGAAGGAAGCGCGCGGGCCCGTACGGTCGCCCGGCAACGCGGCGGCTCCGCACGTCTGCAGGCCGCCGGATTCCCCGTCTCCCCCTTCAACGACGCGGCTGATCTGGTCCGTGGATCCGTAGGGCTGCTGCGGGGACTGGTACATGCTCATGCGCGCTCCAGAGATCGTCAGGGGGGTCGTGAGCGTGAGTGCTGCTGTGTAGGCCACAGTGGCCCTGGTTCCGTCGATGGCCAGCATCGCGATATGCGGACGACT
>NZ_JBUEGC010000060.1:0-35783 GCF_054963655.1 Streptomyces sp. HSS9-12
CGCACCGGCTCCGGTGAGGGCGCGCACCTCCGTCTCGGCGTGCTTGGCCGGGTCGGCCGCCTCGCGGGACGTCACCGTGCCCAGCCAGCCGGCGAGAAAACCCAGCGGGACGGACACCAGGCCCGGGTTCTGCAGCGGGAAGACGGCGAAGTCCAGCCCCGGGAAGATCGCCTCCGGGCTGCCGGACACCACGGGCGAGAGCAGCACCAGCACCACCGCCGGCAGAAGTCCGCCGTACACGGCCCAGACCGCGCCACGCGTGGTGAAGCGCCGCCAGAACAGGGCGTACAGGAGCGCGGGAAGGTTCGCGGAGGCGGCCACGGCGAAGGCGAGACCGACCAGGAACGCCACATTCAGGTTCTGGGCGAGCAGGGCGAGGGCGATCGACACGACCCCGGTGGCGATGGCGGCGGCACGCGCCACCGCGACCTCACTCCAGGCCTCGCGCGTGCTGCTGCGCAGCGAGGCGTACAGATCATGGGCGACGGACGCGGAAGAAGCCAGGGTGACACCGGCGACGACGGCGAGGATGGTGGCGAACGCGACGGCCGCGACGACCGCGAACAGCACCGTGCCGCCAGTGGAACCGGCCCCTCCGCCCAGGTCCAGGGCGAGCAGCGGAACGGCTGTGTTCCCGGCCGAGTTGGCGGACCGTACCGCGTCGGAGCCGACGACCGCGGCGGCGCCGAACCCGAGCACGATCGTCATCAGGTAGAAGCTGCCGATCAACGCGATCGACCAGACGACCGAGCGGCGGGCGGCGCGGGCGGTGGGCACGGTGTAGAAGCGGGCGAGGATGTGCGGCAGCCCGGCGGTGCCGAGGACGAGCGCCAGTCCGAGGCTGATGAAGTCGAACCGGGCCGTCCAGTCGGCGCCGTACTTCAGGCCCGGGGCGAGAAAGTCCCGGCCGTGGCCGCTGCGTTCGGCGGCGGTGGTGAGCAGCGCGCCCAGGTCGCCGTGGAAGCGGATGAGCACAAAGCCGGTGAGCGCGGCGGCCCCGCCCAGGAGCAGCACGGCCTTGACGATCTGGATCCAGGTCGTGGCCCGCATCCCGCCGAGCACGACGTAGATCACCATCAGCGCCCCGACGCCGACCACCGTCCAGGTGGTCGGGTCTGCCATGGCCGACGATCCGGGGGACGGCGAGCCGAAGTCGCCGAGCAGCAGCGACACCAGGCTGCCCGCGCCGACCATCTGAGCGACGAGGTAGAGAACGGAGACGGTGACGGATGCGGTGCCCATCGCGATCCGTACGGGCTTCGCCCGCATCCGGGCCGCCACAACGTCGGCGATGGTGAAGCGTCCGCAGTTGCGGACGAGTTCGGCGACGAGCAGCAGAACCAGCAGCCAGGCGACGAGAAAGCCCACGGCATAGAGCATGCCGTCGTAGCCGAAGAGGGCGATCAGCCCGGACATGCCGAGGAAGGAGGCGGCGGACATGTAGTCACCGGCGATGGCGAAACCGTTCTCCAGGGGAGAGAAGAGACGCCCGCCGGCATAGAACTCCTCGGCCGATCCCCGGCGTCTGCGGCTCACCCACGTGGTGATCACCAGGGTCGTGGCGACGAACGCGCTGAACAGCACCAGCGCCAGGGTCTGGTGCTGCGCCGACACGGGCTGGCCGCTCATCGGACGTGCTCCCGGGTCAACTCCTGCGTCTCCCACCGCAGGTCGAGTGCGGCTCGGTCCCGGCGCAGCCGCGCATGCCGGACGTAGGCCCAGGTGAGCAGAAAGGTCGTGGCGAACTGCCCGAGCCCTGCCAGCATCGCGATGTTGAACGCACCGACGACCGGGCGCGCCATCAGGCCGGGGGCGGCCGTGGCGGCGATCACGTAGCCGAAGTACCAGGTAAGGAAGGCGATGCTCGCCGGCAGCACGAAACCGCGGTAGCGCCTGCGCACCTCCTGGAAGGCCGGGCTCCGCTGGATCTCCAGATAGCAGTCGGCGGCGGTGACGGCTTGCGCCGGGTGGTCGGCCGCCGGCCGGGGCGAGGACTCATAGGCCGTTTCGACCCAGCCGGAAGCGATCACGTCATACCAGGGGTCGTCGAGCCGGACCGTGTCGCCCGTGCGCTCGTCGTGCTTGTCCACCCGAAGTCTCCTTGCTCCGCGGACACATCGTCCGCAGGCCCAAGGATGGACAGAGCGGTAGATCCGGGACGCGCCAATCCCGGACCTTCACCCCATTTGGTGACGCCGAGGTGAACTCAGGTGTCGATGCGGGAACGGTCCAGGGTGGCCGCCGAGTTGGCGAGGAAGTTCTTTCGCGGCGCGACGTCGTTTCCCATCAGCAGGTCGAAGACGCGCTCGGCCTCCTCCAACTCGCCGATGTTGATCCGGCGCAGCGTGCGGTGACGCGGGTCCATCGTGGTCTCCGCCAGCTGGTCCGCGTCCATCTCGCCGAGGCCCTTGTACCGCTGGATGTTGTCCTTGTAGCGGATGCCCTTGCGCTGGAACTCCAGCAGCGTCTCCCGCAGCTCGTTGTCGGAGTACGTGTAGACGTACTTGTCCTGTCCCTTCTTAGGGTTGATCAGCTCGACCCGGTGCAGGGGCGGAACCGCGGCGAAGACCCGGCCCGCTTCGACCATCGGCCGCATGTAGCGCTGGAAGAGCGTGAGCAGAAGGCAGCGGATGTGCGAGCCGTCGACGTCGGCATCGGTCATCATCACCACCTTTCCGTACCGGGCCTGGTCGATGTCGAACGTCCGGCCCGAGCCCGCTCCTATCACCTGGATGATCGCGCCGCACTCGGCGTTCTTGAGCATGTCGGAGACCGACGACTTCTGGACGTTGAGGATCTTGCCGCGAATGGGCAGCAGCGCCTGGAATTCCGAGTTCCGCGCCAGCTTGGCGGTGCCCAGGGCCGAGTCGCCCTCCACGATGAACAGCTCGCTGCGCTCCACATCGTCACTGCGGCAGTCCGCCAGCTTCGCCGGCAGCGAGGACGACTCCAGCGCCGTCTTCCGCCGCTGCGCCTCCTTGTGCTGGCGGGCCGCGATGCGCGTACGGGCCGCCGCGACGACCTTCTCCAGCACGGCGCGGGCCTGCTGCTTGGCGTCGCGCTTGGAGGAGGTCAGGAAGGCCTTGAGCTCCTTGGCGACGACATTGGCGACGATCCGGGAGGCGGCCGAGGTGCCGAGCACCTCCTTGGTCTGCCCCTCGAACTGCGGCTCGGCCAGCCGGACCGTGACGACCGCCGTCAGACCCTCCAGCGCGTCGTCCTTGACGACGTCGTCCTCGGCGACGCGCAGCAGCTTGGTAGAGCGGAGCACCTCGTTCACGGTCCGCGTTATGGCCCGCTCGAAGCCGGCCACATGGGTGCCGCCCTTGGGTGTCGCGATGATGTTCACAAACGACTTGACGGTGGTGTCGTAACCGGTGCCCCAGCGCAGGGCGACATCGACGCCGAGGTCGCGGGTGACCTCGGTGGGGGTCATGTGCCCCCGGTCGTCCAGGACGGGCACGGTCTCCTTGAAGGTGCCCTGCCCGGACAGCCGCAGTACATCGCACACGGCCTTGTCCGGTGCGAGGTACTCGCAGAACTCGCTGATGCCGCCGTCGAAGCGGAAGACCTCCTCGACGGGCTTCTCCTGCCCGTCGAGACACCGCTCGTCCCGTACGACGATGGTCAGGCCGGGGACCAGGAACGCGGTCTGGCGGGCGCGCGCGTACAGGGTGTCCAGGGAGAGCCTGGCGTCCTTGAGGAAGATCTGGCGGTCCGACCAGAAGCGAACGCGGGTGCCCGTCCGGGTCTTGGGCACCTTCTTCACCTTGCGCAGCCCGTTGGCCGGGTCGAACGGCGCGTCCGGGCCGGACTCGGTGAAGATGCCGGGCACCCCGCGGCGGAAGCTGATGGCGTGGGTGTGGCCACCGCGGTCCACTTCCACGTCGAGACGGGCGGACAGCGCGTTGACGACCGAGGCACCGACGCCGTGCAGACCGCCGGAGGCCGCGTACGAGCCACCGCCGAATTTTCCGCCCGCGTGCAGCTTGGTCATGACCACTTCAACGCCCGAGAGGCCGGTCTTCGGCTCGACGTCGACCGGGATACCGCGCCCGTTGTCCCGCACCTCGACCGAGCCGTCGTCGTGCAGCACGACCTCGATGTGGTCGCAGTAGCCACCGAGTGCCTCGTCGACCGAGTTGTCGATGATCTCCCAGAGGCAGTGCATCAGGCCGCGGCTGTCGGTGGAGCCGATATACATGCCGGGCCGCTTGCGCACGGCCTCCAGCCCTTCGAGGACGAGGAGGTGCCGAGCGGTGTAGTTGGAACCGTCTCGGTCTGCTCCGGTCAGCAGCGCAGTGGACGGCACGGACGTCTCGGCGGTCACGTGGTTCGCTCCTCGCTGAATTTCTCGGCTGGCCCGGTACGGGCACAGTGGTGTCTGGGTTGCCGGACAGAGGGTACCGAGGCCTGGTAGAGCCTTTGCGCCGCCACCCAGGAGTAGGCCCATGGTAATAGAGAGTCGCTCGTACGTTCGATCGCTCGAAGGGGTGACGTGTACATCACGTTCCCTTACAGGCATGAACCATTTAGGCTCCGGGCACGTCCTCATGAACAACCGGCAACCCAGCCGGGGGGAAAACCACATAAACCATGACAAGCGCGATGAATACGTAAGCAACGCACTACGGCTCATTCGCCGCCAACCGGCGACATCCAGCCGCCTCGGAGGGAATTTTCGAGGAAAAGGCACGAGCGGGAACGTTTTCGGCCTGGTTGGATGTTGACCCTGGTACGACAGCTCGTCGAGCTAGAGAAGAGGCGACGTGACTACTGTTCTGACCCCCGCGAGCCCGCTAACGGCCGCTGACCGGTGCGACCGCTGCGGCGCCCAGGCCTACCTGCGCGTCGTCCTGATGAGCGGCGGAGAACTGCTGTTCTGTGCCCACCACGGGCGCAAGTTCGAGCCGGAACTCAAGAAGATCGCCGCGGAGATACAGGACGAGACCGACCGACTCACCTCCGTACCGGCTACGGCGTCTGACGACGAACGCTGACACATCGCGTCCACGACGAGCGAAGGCCGGCCTCTGGTCGGCCGGTGGGCGGCCACCCCGATGGCGGGGCGGCCGCTCACTCTCGTCGTACGCTCCCCAGGCCTCGAGACCCGGCGGCGTCGCACGGTCGACTCCGAAGGGAGCGCTCCGCGCCCCGTACGGACGCCATCACTGGGCGTCACTGCTTGTGCGCGCCGACCAGCCCAGCCACCTGCGACACCCGGGTGTAGACGCCCGGCCTGCCGGCCTGTCCGCATCCGCTCCCCCAGGACACCAGCCCGATCAGCCGGCCACGGGCCACCAGCGGCCCTCCGCTGTCCCCCTGGCAGGCGTCGCGCCCGCCGAACGGGCTGCCGGCGCACACCATCGTCGCGGCGTCGTAACGGCCGGCCGCGCTCCCCGGATACGCCTGCTCACAGGCCGAGTCCCGGAGCACCTGGACCGTCGCGGCGCGGAGCTGCGACGCGTACGTACCCAGGCCGGTGGTGTCCCCCCAGCCGTACACCGCGGCGGCCGTCCCCGGCAGGTAGGCGGCGTCGCCGCGGCCTGCGACCGGGAGGACGGATCGCGCGGGCAGAGCACTCGCGAGCGTGAGGACCGCCACGTCACCGGCATTGGACACGGGGTCGTAGGCCGGATTGACCCAGGTCCGCACGACGGGCACCTCCTGCCCGCTATTGCCCTGCAGATTGTCCCGGCCCGTGATGACCCGTAGGTCGCTCACCTCGGCGAGGCTCCGCCCCAGCACCTCCCGGCTCATGCAGTGCGCCGCGGTCATCACGGTCTTCGGGCCGACCACGACGGCGCCGCAGAACTGGCCCGACCGGTTGCTGCCGAACCGTTCACGGCTGCCGAGAGCCACCACCCAGGGGCTGTCGGACACGGAGACCTGCTGCCCTCCGATCACCACGCCGTCCGCAGCGGCCGGCGCGGGTGCCGCAAGGGGCAGTGCGACGGTGGACGTTGCCAGCGCCAGCGCGCCGATCAGCACTCGGGAAAAGGGACGCATACCCGACTCCTCACTCTGTGGGGCAGCTTGCACACCCAGAGTGACCCAATTGGCTACGAAGCGCACCCGGACGGCTGCACCGTGCAAACAGTCGGCCCGGAATCTCGGGGAGATTCCGGGCCGACTGCGAAGTGTTTTCGAGGCACGCCCAATCGGGCGACGAGCCGAGAATCAGTCGAGGTAGTCGCGCAGCACCTGAGAACGGGACGGGTGACGCAGCTTGGACATCGTCTTGGACTCGATCTGACGGATGCGCTCACGCGTCACGCCGTAGACCTTGCCAATCTCGTCCAGCGTCTTGGGCTGGCCGTCCGTGAGACCGAACCGCATGGAGACCACGCCCGCCTCGCGCTCGCTGAGCGTGTCGAGGACCGAGTGCAGCTGCTCCTGCAGCAGCGTGAAGCTGACCGCGTCGGCCGGGACGACCGCCTCGGAGTCCTCGATGAGGTCACCGAACTCGCTGTCGCCGTCCTCACCCAGTGGAGTGTGCAGGGAGATCGGCTCACGGCCGTACTTCTGGACCTCGATGACCTTCTCGGGGGTCATGTCGAGCTCCTTGGCCAGCTCCTCCGGGGTGGGCTCGCGGCCCAGGTCCTGGAGCATCTGGCGCTGCACACGCGCGAGCTTGTTGATGACCTCGACCATGTGCACCGGGATACGGATGGTGCGGGCCTGGTCGGCCATCGCGCGGGTGATCGCCTGACGGATCCACCAGGTGGCGTACGTCGAGAACTTGTAGCCCTTGGTGTAGTCGAACTTCTCGACGGCGCGGATCAGACCGAGGTTGCCCTCCTGGATGAGGTCCAGGAAGAGCATGCCGCGGCCGGTGTAGCGCTTGGCCAGGGAGACTACCAGACGGAGGTTCGCCTCGAGCAGGTGGTTCTTGGCGCGGCGGCCGTCCTCGGCGATGATCTCCAGCTCGCGCTTGAGCTTGGGCGCCAGCTTGTCGGAGTTGGACAGCTTGTCCTCGGCGAACAGGCCCGCCTCGATGCGCTTCGCGAGCTCGACCTCCTGCTCGGCGTTGAGCAGCGGCACCTTGCCGATCTGCTTGAGGTAGTCCTTGACCGGGTCGGCGGTGGCACCGGCCGCGGCGACCTGCTGCGCCGGGGCGTCGTCCTCGTCCTCGTCGGAGAGCACGAAGCCCTCGCTCTCCGGGCCGGCCTCGGCCTCGGCGCCGGCCTTGCCCGGCGCGGGCACGGCCTCCTCAAGCGCCTCGTCCCCGAGCGGCTCTTCGGTGTCCTTCTTCGCGGCGGTCTTCTTCGCCGCCGTCTTCTTGGCCGCGGTCTTCTTCGTGGCCGTCTTCTTCGCGGCGGTCTTCTTGGCCACGGTCTTCTTGGCGGGCGCCGTCACTGCCTCATCGGCGGCGGCGTCCGCGGCTTTGGGCTCCTCGGCGGGTACGGGGGATGCGGCGGCCTTCTTGGCCGTGGCCGTCTTGGCCGCGACGGTCTTGGTGGCGGTGCGCTTCGACGGGCTCTTCGCTGCGACGCTCTTGCGGGTGCGCTTGGGCGCCTGTGCGGCACTGACCATCAGCGTCACACCCTCCTCGTCGAGGATCTGGTTGAGGCTGCGCAGAACATTTTTCCACTGGGTTGGCGGAATCTGGTCAGCCTCGAAGGCCCGACGCACGTCATCGCCGGCGATCTGCCCCTCAGCCTTTCCCCGCTCGATGAGCGCCATGACAGACTCGGACTCGGCGATCTCCGGCGGGAGCGTACGGGATGTGCTGGCCGACACGAACAACCTCTCGGAACGATGGGAACGGCTTCCGGCCCCGTCCATGATGGACCGGAGCCGACGACCGCCGGCGGGGATGGACCGACGGCGCGGGCGGCACCGCAGGAGAAGACAGCGCCACGAACGACGTCCGTATTCCTCCAGCGACTTTCACCTCTTAGGTCATCGCGCTTCCCGTTGGAGTGTTACGCCCAATCCACGTGGCCCGAGTCACACCGTGCAGCAGGTTCGAACGGCGGGTAACCGGGCGTATCATGTCAAATCTCTCTTGGACTGGAAGTTTCCGGCCGTCCCCGCTTTCTCGCCGCGCCCTCATAGCGCCGACCGCGTCGTCGGCCGCTCAGTGACCGCGGAGTCGGCCCCATCAGTCTCCCAGCGAGGGGACCACCGGCTTAGCCGGTGGGGGAATCGCTTCCCTGGCCTGTGATATTTCCCTTTCGTCCCGCAAGGGATCGGTTCGGGCTGGACCGCAACCCTCGGGTTGGAAGCCCCCCTCCTTTCAGGTGGGGGCGGAGTCACGTCGATCCCATTGCGGTCAGGGCATCGGCCAGCGTGTCACCCGGGTGGTCGAGGCCGCCGGATCCCGGGATCCGGCGGCACGGCCCCTGCTCCGGCGCCTCAGTGCTCACGCGGTGCGGGCACCACGCGCTCGACCTCGGGGTGAACGGTGAGCAGCTGGCGCATGGCGGACTCGGCAGCAGCACCGTCGCCGCTGCCGAGCGCCTCGACGATGCGCGAGTGGTGACCCACAGATGGCTCTCCCGGACGGTCGCAGCCGGTGGTCGGGCCGCCGGACACCTGGAGGGCTGCCGACACGATGCCCGACAGGTGCTCCAGCATGCGGTTGCCCGCCAGCTGGAGCAGCAGGGCGTGGAACTCGGTGTCGGCCCGGGAGAAGGTGAGATTGTCGCCCTGCGCCGCGGCGCGCCCCATGATCTCCGCCATGTCGGCAAGCCGCTGCTGTACGTCCTCCCGGCCGTGGCCGGCGGCGAGACGGGCTGCCAGGGGTTCGATGGTCCAGCGCAGCTCACACAGTTCGCGCCGCTGGTCCTCGCGCTGCGGCCCGAACGCCCGCCATTCGATGATGTCGGGGTCCAGGAGGTTCCAGTCGCTGACGGGCCGGACCCGAGTGCCGACGTTGGGTCGCGCGCTGACCAGGCCCTTGGCCTCGAGAACGCGGAGGGACTCGCGGACGACGGTCCGGGAGACCTCGAAGCGCTGGCCGATCTCCTCCGGGACGAGGGGGCGGTCGGCACCGAGATCACCGGAGACGATCATCTGGCCCAGCTGCTGGACGAGTTGGCCGTGCAGCCCGCGGCCTCGGCTGCCGGCCGCGCGCCTTCCGACGCGGCCCATCTCGGCCTCTGCCCCCTCCCAGGAGGTCGTGCCGGTGCGGTCGGTGCCCGAGGCTTCGCCGTAGGGGTAGCGGTCAAGCTCGCCCGAGCCGGCGAGGCCGGAGTCGACGGGGCGAGCCGAGGTCATCATGGTGTGCGCAAGGGTACTCACGCATCATTTGTCGGCGACGCTCCGGGCACCCTTGAGTTCTTTGGTGAAAAGCACACGAAAGGGTGATCGCCCATCACCTCATCATTGACGCTCAATCGGAAGTAAATGGGCGGTTTTCGCGGAATTATGGGCGCTTCATGCGAGCAGGTGGCGCTTCTTGACCTCAGCTTGGCCTTCCGTGGCAACCCTTCGAGCAGATAGGACAGACGAGGGCATAGAGCGACAACCCAAGTGCAGTTCCCGTCGGTTGCGCGGCGAGGTGGGCAGAAAACCCCAGGCGAGAGGCCCGAGCCGGCCCGGCGCCGAAGGCATCGGAAAACAAAGGGATTTGGGGCGGATCCTGGGCGCGGGAACTCCCGCGCGGCGGTGAGCAGGAGAAAGTGGCGCGGGCGGGGTGGCCCGGTGCCTCGTCCTGAACCCGCTCAGACCTCGGGGCGGAGCATGGGCGGGTTGAGGAGCGTGGCACCTCCCGCGCGGAAAAGCTGTGCAGGACGCCCTCCCTGACGGGTCGTCGTACCGCCGGTGGGGACCAGGAATCCCGGCGTGCCCGTCACCTTGCGGTGGAAGTTGCGCGGGTCCAAGGCGACTCCCCAGACCGCCTCGTAGACCCTGCGCAGCTCCCCCACGGTGAACTCCGGCGGGCAGAACGCCGTGGCCAGGGAGGAGTATTCGATTTTGGACCGGGCGCGCTCCACGCCATCGGCGAGAATGCGGGCGTGGTCGAAGGCGAGCGGGGCGGCCTGCTCCCCTTCTCGGCCGGTGCCTCCTTCCTGGCCGAGCAGCTCCTCCACGGGGGCCCAGCGCGCGCCGTGCGCGTCGCCGCCAGGGCGCGGCGCGGGCAGGTCGGGGGCGAGGGCGAGATGCGCCACGCTCACCACTCTCATGCGAGGGTCGCGCTTGGGGTCACCGTAGGTGGCGAGCTGTTCGAGGTGCGCACCGATGACGGGTGCCGGGCCCGTGGGATCGGCCGCCTGAAGCCCGGTCTCCTCGGCGAGCTCGCGAGCCGCAGCTGCCTCAAGGTCCTCGTCAGCCCGGACAAACCCGCCCGGCAGCGCCCACCGCCCCTGGAACGGCGGCTCACCACGGCGTACGACGAGCGCACACAGTGCGTGCCGACGCACGGTGAGCACGACCAGGTCGACGGTGACAGCGAAGGGCGGGAAAGCCGACGGGTCGTAGGGCATGTCGCGATCATAGTCGTCTGCCTGACGATAATCAGGCCCCCGGGCCCCGTATCACTGGTCCTCTCCTACTGCGGTGCTCTTACGTTCCCTGGTGCTTCGCTCCGCGCGATCCCGTGCGCCGACGGGTGCGCCTTCGGCCGGAGGGGCTTTCGGGGCGGGTGCGATCGCGCGTGCTGTCGGCGGGAGGCCGCCCAGAGGCGCGGCCGGCTCGACGGGCGCGGCGCGCGGCGGGCTCCTGGACGGTGCGCTCCGGAGTCTCGGTTGGCCTTTCCTGGTCCGGCGAGACCTGCGCCGGCGCCTCCCCTGTCAGTGCTCCATGGGCCGGCGCCTCACGGACCGGGGCTTCCTCGGTCGGCGCTTCACGGTCCACCGGATCACCGGACGGCGACCGGCCCGTGCCGCGAGCGGCCCGCTCCCGGCGGAGGCAGCGGCGCAGCACCTCCGGATCGAGACCTTCGTTCGCCCCCTGGTGCAGGAGCTTGGCGAACAGGTAATCCGGGTCCGCCCGCAGGGCCATCCCCAGAGCCACCCGGGCCTCAGGCTGGTCTCCCAAGGACCACGACACCCAGCCCGCCAGTGTGAGGGGCGGTGCGGCGTGGTCCCGGTAGGCTCCGACACAGCGGCGGGCGAGCGCCCGCCACACCCGCAGAGCCCGCTCGGCTTCCGTCCCTTCCATCCACTCCGCGGCACGGTCCCGGGTCGTACGGTCCTGTAGCCCGAGGATGATCGCGGCTGCCTCGTCGTTGGCGATGAGGGAATCGTCACGGGCGTCGGCATCGTCGGGGCCCACGGCGGGTGGCGCGTCGGCGAGACGTCCCATCAGCAGTTGGACGAGGTCGAGCGTCTCCTCGCAGACCGTATCCGGGGCCACTCCCCCGAGGATCCGCGGCACGAGCTCGGCGCAGGCCGCGTCCAACGCCGCTTCTTGCGCGGCAGCGGCGGGCGACTCCCAGGGGGCGAGGCGGGCTTCCATCTCCCGGAGCGAGCCGCGGACCTGGATCCCCGCATAAGTGGCGGCTGCCGCCATCACTGATGTGCCGGGCAGGGCGAGGGGAGTGCCCGTGCTGGGGCAGCAGCGCCCGTCCGGGCAGCAGTAGGACCAGAAACGGCCGTCAGAGATGCACAGGGCTTCGAGTACGGGCACGTCGAGTGCCCCGCAGGCCGTGCGCAGGCGCTGAGCCAGCGGCCGCAGCCGCCCCATCACGTCCTGCCCCGTCTCCCCGTCGGCCGGATCCTGGCACAGGAAGACGATGATGCCGTCGGGCCGGTGACCGCGTTTCTGGCTGCCGCTCACCAGGCACTCGGCGAGCTGATCAGCGACGTCGGGCCATTCTTCCCGGTTGCTCGGGATGCCAAGCCGGAGGCGGCCGCCAAAGCGGCCTCGGTCGCCGTGCACCGTGACCATCACGATGCTGTCATCAGGGTGGAAACCCATCAAATACGGGAGTGCATCGGCGAGTTCGGCGGGGCTGCGCAAGGTGATCTGGTCGTCGGCGGTCGGCTGGGGCGGTTCGGTGTGCTTGGTCATGCCACGACGGTGCCGGTCCCCTGCCCGGCTCCACCAGCCCTGTGGATAACTAACTCCGGAATCTTGTCCCACTAACGCTGTGGACGCGGAGTTTTCCACAGGTTCGCCGGTGCGTTCGCGCGTTCTCGGGGGCATCGGGTTGCATGGGGGCATGAGCAACGAAGAGCTGCGATCATCCGCTGATGCCGTACTGGCCCGACTCGTCGGGGACACCAGCGGAACGGCCCGCCTGCGCGAGGACCAGTGGCGGGCGATCGAGGCGCTGGTCGCGGACCGCCGCCGAGCCCTCGTCGTGCAGCGCACCGGGTGGGGCAAGTCGGCGGTGTACTTCGTTGCCACGGCCCTGCTGAGAGCGGCCGGCAGCGGCCCGACGGTGATCATCTCGCCGCTCCTCGCGCTCATGCGGAACCAGGTCGGGGCCACCGAGCGGGCGGGGATCCGCGCGCGCACGATCAACTCCGCCAACACCGAGGAGTGGGACGCCATCCAGGCGGAGATCGCCGCCGGTGAGGTGGATGTGCTGCTGGTGAGCCCCGAGCGCTTGAACAACCCCGACTTCCGTGACCAGGTACTGCCCAAGCTCGCTGCGAGCACGGGCCTGCTCGTCGTCGACGAAGCCCACTGCATCTCCGACTGGGGACACGACTTCCGGCCGGACTACCGGCGGCTGCGGACGATGCTCGCGGACCTGCCGCCCGGGGTTCCCGTGCTCGCCACAACCGCAACGGCCAACGCACGCGTCACCGCGGACGTCGCAGAGCAGCTCGGCACAGGTGACGGAAGCGCGGCGACCCTCGTTCTGCGCGGGCCGCTGGACAGGGAGAGCCTCAGCCTCGGCGTTGTGCGACTGCCGGACGCGGCGCACCGATTGGCCTGGCTCGCCGACCACCTCGACAAGCTGCCAGGCTCAGGGATCATCTACACGCTGACGGTCGCGGCGGCTGATGAGGTGGCGTCCTTCCTGCGGCAGCGCGGCCACGCCGTGGCCTCGTACTCCGGGAGAACCGAGGACGCCGACCGCCGGGTGGCCGAAGAGGATCTGCTCGCCAACCGGGTCAAGGCCCTGGTCGCCACATCCGCGCTGGGCATGGGCTTCGACAAGCCGGACCTGGGCTTCGTGGTGCACCTGGGCTCTCCCTCCTCCCCCATCGCCTACTACCAGCAGGTGGGACGCGCGGGCCGCGGAGTGGAACATGCCGAGGTGCTGCTGCTGCCAGGCCAGGAGGACGAGGCCATCTGGCGTTACTTCGCCTCACTCGCCTTCCCCGCCGAGGAGCAGGTGCGCCGCACGCTCGAGGTGCTGACGCAGGCCGAGCGGCCGCTGTCCCTCCCCGCCCTCGAGCCGCAGGTCGACCTGAGGCGGTCCCGCCTCGAGACGATGCTGAAGGTCCTGGACGTCGACGGTGCCGTGCAGCGGGTGCGCGGTGGCTGGACGGCAACGGGCCGGCCCTGGACGTACGACGCGGAGCGCTATGCCTGGGTCGCCCGGCAACGGGCGATCGAGGAGGAGGCCATGCGGGCCTACGCCTCCACCACAGCGTGCCGGATGGAGTTCCTGCGGCAGCAGTTGGACGACGAGGCAGCGGCGCCCTGCGAACGCTGCGACAACTGCTCGGGAGCCCGCTTCACGGCGGATGTGTCGACCGGCTCCCTTGACGCCGCCCGTGGCGCGCTGGGGCGGCCTGGTGTGGAGGTGGAGCCGCGCCGAATGTGGCCCAGCGGGCTCACGGCGGTCGGTGTCGGTCTCAAGGGACGTATTCCGGCAGGTGAGCAGGCCTTCCCCGGCCGGGCCCTCGGGCGGCTGTCCGACATTGGGTGGGGCAACCGGCTGCGCCCGATGCTCTCCCCGCAGGCTGGAGACGGTCCGGTTCCGGACGATGTGGTCGATGCGGTGGTGAAGGTGCTGGCCGACTGGGCGAAGGGGCCCGGCGGCTGGGCCTCCGGCGAGCCGGACCCCCCGGCTCGCCCCGTGGGGGTCGTCACCGTGGCCTCACGCACTCGGCCGGAACTGATCCGCAGCCTCGGCGAACGTATCGCGGCGGTGGGCAGGATGCCCCTGTTTGGCACCGTCGCGTACACCAGCGAGGAGGCGGACACCAGGATGCCGCGGTCCAACAGCGCGCAGCGGCTGCGCAGCCTGCACGGCGCGCTGACCGTGCCTGGCGCGCTGTCCGAGGCGCTGGCCTCGGCGGCCGGCCCCGTACTGCTGGTGGACGACCTTACGGACACCGGCTGGACGCTCGCGGTCGCCGCCCGACTGCTTCGGCGGGCAGGGGCGGAGGGGGTGTTTCCGCTGGTCCTCGCCGTACAGGGGTGAGCCAACGCGATACGGGCAGGGATATAGACGGCGCACCGGAGTATTTCGGCCGACGGCCTTAAATGCTCATTGCCGCTTGTCAGTTCGGCCGCAAGAATTGGGAGTGCTCCTCGCACCGAACCGTCCGCGGTCGGGATGGGTTCTGCTGCGGTGCGCCCCGATGGAGATCGCTGCCCGAAGCGCGGGCGTCCAGACGAAGGGAGAAACGTGACCTTCGGCTTCGCTCCGTCCCCGGCCGCGTCCCTGCCCGCGGCCGCCGACTCCGCTTCTCGCCTGGGCCGGATGCTCGAGCCCGCGGAGTGGGCCGCGGCCGAGATCCCTCTGCTGCGCAATCCTCGCGAGGTCGTCACCGGTCTGCACACGCGTCACGCGCCGACACCTTCGACGGCCGTCGTCGCAGTCCTCGACCAGGAGGAGAGAGTCGCTGCCAGCGCCTCCTTCGCCTTCGGCGCGAATGCCGCTGACGGCTGGGTCTGCCGTAACGCCCTGCTGGACCACCTTCGCAGGGTCATCGCCCACGACCTGCGGCGCCGGGCACCGGTCCGAACGGCCGTACTCCTGTACTGCCGGGACGGCGAAGCCCGCTGGACGGAGGCGGACGGCGCCTGGATGTGGGGACTGCGCGACGCCTGCACCCTGCACGGCCTGCGCTGCGGCGCCTACATCACGCTGACCCGAGGCGGTTGGCAGGTGCTGGGCGAGGGTCGTGGCGGCCGCCGCCCGCATTCCGCTTCGCAGTCGGCCGTGGCGGCTTTCCCGTCCGCCCCTGCCGAGGAGGAGCCGACCGAGGCCGACCGCCCGCGCGAGACCTCAAGAGCCCTGCGGCGCGTCGCGGGCGGCGCACCGGACGCCCAGCGCCGGACAGCCGCCTGCTGAGACGACGCCCTCGGTCAGACGCCTGCGCCGACCAGCGAGTTGATCCGCTGCGGGTCACCGCACACGATCAGCAGCACACCGGCCTTGGCCATCGCGGCGGGCAGCGCGCGAGCGGCGGCGTCATCCGTACCGCCGTTGACGGCGACGACCACGACCGCACGTCCGGCGGCGCGCCCGGCGACCGCGGCGTCGGCGTCGGCGTAGAAGACATCGTCGCGGGCGTCGTGCTGCGCCCAGTACGACGCCTCGCCGAAGGACAGTTCGTGCGCGGCCCACGGGTGCTGGTCACCCGTGGTCAGCACGAGGATGTCGCTCGGTGCGCGGCCGGAGTCCAGCAGCAGGTCCACCGCCTCTTCGGCGGCGTCCAGCGCGCCCTCCGCGGAGGCGGGGATCAGCTGGATCTGCGGGCCGGAGGAGGAAGGTGCAGCCTTGGCGGCGTCACGCGAACCACGCTGGGACGGCGTCGACGCGCCACCGCGGGAAGGGCCGGGGCGGCCGGGCCGCATCGACCCCGGACGGGGGCCGGGACCGGGAACGGGACGAGGGGTCGA
Source organism: Streptomyces sp. HSS9-12 (assembly GCF_054963655.1). Lineage (NCBI taxonomy): Bacteria > Bacillati > Actinomycetota > Actinomycetes > Kitasatosporales > Streptomycetaceae > Streptomyces > Streptomyces sp. HSS9-12. Next base: position 15,706 of record NZ_JBUEGC010000060.1, read on the forward strand.
CGCGGCACGGCCAGGGGCCGGAGTTGCGCGGGGACCCGGGACACTCTCGTGAATCTGAGGCTCCTCGGGGATGAGAGGCATGAGCTGATGTCTATCAAACGTGGGTGCGGTACGCATCATCGGGGCGGGTTGGATCCGGGTTCGGCCGCTCAGAAGTCGAACAGGTCAAGCCCCAGCTGCTCTCCGGATTCCAACGGGTCCGCCGGCCCGCTCCGCACCCGTTTGAGGTGCCGCCAGCGCGGCAGCGCGTCCATATAGGCCCAGGAGACTCTGTGGTGCACGGTGGGCCCCAGCCTCTCCAGCGCCGCCTTGTGCACGGGCGTGGGGTAACCGACGTTCTCCGCGAAGCCGAAGTCCACGTGTTCGGGGCTCAGTTGGGCCATCATCGCGTCCCGACGCACTTTGGCGATCACCGAAGCGGCGGCCACCGCGACGCACGACTGGTCTCCCTTGATGACGGTGCGGACCTTCCAGGGCGTACCCAGGTAGTCGTGCTTGCCGTCCAGAATGATCGCGTCGGGCCGCACCGGGAGTGCCTCCAGCGCCCGTACCGCGGCCTGGCGCAGGGCTGCTGTCATCCCCAGGTCGTCGATCTCCTGAGGCGAGGAGTGACCAAGGGCGTAGGCGGTGACCCACCCCTCCAAATGCGCGGCCAGCGCCGTGCGGTGCTCGCGGCTGAGCAGTTTGGAGTCCGTCAGCCCCTCCGGAGGCCGGCGCAGACCCGTTATGGCCGCGCAGACGGTGACCGGGCCGGCCCAGGCGCCACGACCGACCTCATCCACACCGGCGACGATCCTGGCACCGGTGGTGGCGCGCAGTGAGCGCTCGACGCGATGGGTAGGCGGTTCGTAGGGCATGGCGTACACAGAGTACGCCGCCACGGCCGGTCGGCGGCAGGCGGGTTCAGGTGAAGTCCGGTCACAGCGGCGGCAGCAGGATTCTGGTCGAGGAACCTGGATGATCTCCTCTTCGCGACGTTCGCTGCCGCACACCTTCGAGCCGTACGTCATCAGCACGGGCACAGCATCGGCCACGAGGTTCCCGGTGACGTGCGGGCGTACGTCACCGCGCTCGATTCCGCGGCGCACGACTTCTCCGACGAGCTGTTTGCCCGGCGGGGCAGCGCCGTTGCGGATCAGGCCGAGGGATCGCTCGTCGGCTGTGCTGTCGCATTCGTGAAGAACCGAGCGCAGCGCGAATCCCGGCCCCAGGCGGGCGCGCGGAAGCCGGGATCGCCTGACCTGGTCAGTACGGCTCGCGCTCGGCTCCGTACAGCCCGGCAAGGCCGCACGGGTCGCGGCTGACGGAAATCGGCCGCTGCCGCAGCAGCCTGCGGGCCCGGGACTCACCAAGGCTCGTGGCGTACCACGGCTCATCACCGGATCCCAGCCTGCTCCGTATGTCCCCGAGGGCACAGGAGCGTTGGGGCTCCGGCAGCCGGTCGAGCGCGGGGACCGCGTCGGCCGAGAGCTCCCGGAGGTACTCGAGGTCGATCTTGCCGGTCTGCTGATAGCGATGGACGTTCTGCCGGGCCACCAGTGCGTCGGGGGAAACCAGCCCGAAGGCGAGGACCGCGGCTGCCGCGCTCCCCGCCACGGCGCGGGGCAGCCATCGGCCACCGAGGACACCCGCTGCCATGATCAGCACGATGACCAGGCCGAGCCACAGTTCGATTCCCGCCACGGACACTCTCAGCCGGGTCAGGCCATAGGCACCGACGTACAGCTCCATGCGCCGCAGCGCCGAAGCGACCACGACGAGCGTGAGGGCGCACAGCGTGCCGAGGACGGCGCGCACGAGGGAGCGGTCGCGCTGTGCGCCGCGTGGTGCCCAGCGCAGCGCGAAGGCGATGACGACGAGCGTGAGGAGGGTCGCGCAGAGCAGTTGCCAGAATCCCTGGCGGGCGTATTGCGCGTACGTCAGCCCGGTCTCGCTGAGCACCTTGTCGTAGCCGCCGAAGAGCACGGCGAGTTGGACGGCGATGAAGGCAGCGAACAGGACGTTGAGAACGATCAGCGGCAGTGCCCACTCAAGACGTCCGCGGGGGCGTCCGGGCGCGACCTCGATCCGGTCCCAGCGCAGCGGAGCGGCGGCCGTCCGGGCCGCGGCGATCGCGCCCAGCAGGCCCAGGACGAAGAAGACGGCACGGACCGGGCCGTCGGCGATGGACACATCAGGTACCAGGTCACCGAGGAGACCGGCGAAAGCGGCATCGGCGCCCGCGAACAGCGCACCGAAGACAGCGAGAAGCACAACGGCGACGCCGGCCGTACGAACCACCGGCCACCAGCGGTCACGGCTCCCGTCGGCACGCTCTCGTACACCCTGCCAGGCCCAGCGGGCTCCTGGGGGCACAGCCCCGAGCACACCGATGGACCCCAGCAGCGTGCCCTGCCAGGTCCGAGTGCCATGCAAGGCGAGGGAGCCGAGGCCGAGGGCGGCGCAGATCGCCAGAAAGCTGGGCCAGCCGGCATCGCGCAGCGCCGGCACAGCGAGCAGGGCGAGCGCGCCCAGGCCGCAGGCGATGGCCCACGTGCTGATCCGGCGGCCCGCCTCACGGCCCGCGAAGGTCGCGGCGAGAAGTGCCGGGACCGAGATGAGCAGAAGGTTGATCCCCATTCCCTCTCCGAGGAGCAGGGCGCTCACGGTCGCGGTCACCAGTGCCGCCCACAACGTTGCGGGGCGGATGGTGGCCGGCGGATCGGGACGTACGGCGATCAGCCACCGCGGCGGCGGAGGCGGGCCGGGGCGCCACGGCCCTGCGCTGTAGGGCGAAGGCTGCGGATGGACACGAGCGCCGGGTGGCGCCGGGACAGCGTCCTGTCTTTCCTCGGCACGCTCCCGCTTCTGCGGTTCCGTCCGCTCGTCCGGTTCTGGAGCCGTAGGCGGTGTGTCGGTCACGGGACCCCCTCCCGACCGGGCCGGCTCAGCGCTCGGCAGTGCGGCGACCAGGCCCGGTGTCTCATCGGCGTGCACCGGTCAAGATCGGCGCGACAGCGTGGCCGTCAGGGTAGGCCCGGTTCGGGGCAGAGACCCGTTCTGTCGCAGCCACAAGACGCGTCTGTGGCACGTTCGTGACAGAAGCCACCCAGGGGTCAAGTCGCCGGGGCTGGGGTCCACTCCGGAAGAGGTTCGGTGCGTTCCAGCCAGTCCTGCGGCGGAGCGCCGGCTTCCGCGGCGGCGACGATTCCACCCACGATCGCGCAGGTGGTGTCCACATCGCCCCCTACCTGGACCGTGGTCCAGATCGCCTGCGCGTAATCCCCGAGATGGCGGGCCGCTGCCCAGAGCGTGAAGGGCACGGTGTCATGGGCGCTGGTACGGCGGCCGCACCCGAGCACAGCGGCGACCGTGGTCGCGTCACCGTAGTCGAGCATGTCGCGGGCGCGGCGCAGGCCTGCCTGCACGGCGCTGCGCGGCACGAGCTCGATCACCCTGTCCATCAGTGCTTCCGGTCCCCCACAGCCGGCCGGGTCCGCCACCAGAGCCGCCGCGGCGGCAACGGCCATGGCTCCGGTCACCGCCTCGCGGTGCTGATGCGTGGTGTACGCCGAGATCTCCGCCTGGTGGGCGGCCTGCTCCGGATCGCCCGCGTACCAGGCGCCGAGGGGAGCGATGCGCATCGCCGCACCGTTCCCCCAGGATCCCTGCCCCTTGAACAGCCCGGACGCCAGATCGCGCCAGTCGACGCCCTGGCGGATCTTCCGCAGCATCTGGTTCACGGCCGGTCCGTAGCCCCGGTCGAAGTCGTGGTGCTCGGCGAAGGACCGGGCGAGCGCGTCCTGGTCGATGCGGCCGTGCTCGACCAGAACGGCCAGCACCGAGCAGGCCATTTCGGTGTCGTCCGTCCACTGCCAGATGCCGGGCGGCAGCTCACGCCGCTTGAGCGCGGGATAGTTCGACGGCACGAAGAACTGGGAGCCCAGGGCATCACCAACGGCCAGCCCGCGCAGGCTCGCGAGGGCACGGGCACGGGCACGGCGTCGAGTGCGGCGGGGGTCTGCGGTCATATCGCTCCGACTCTAACCCGTGGCGGCGTACGCCCCAGGCGTCGCCCAGGCCGCCGCGCGCCGCCACTCGCCCCTGCGCCCGCAGCCGGTCCGCGGCCTAGTGCCGCGTCAGCCAGGGTTTGCCCCGCTCGCCGCCCTGGCACGGCCATCTGCTGCGTTGCCCGATCGACCGAATAGGCCCACTACGAGGCCGATCCGGCGCCTGCAGCTGACCGCACCAGGTCACCTCGCTACCGGGCAAACCCTGGCTGACGCGGCACCAGCAGCTGGTCCGGTCTGGACGGGGACGATCGCATGGGCCGGACCGCGCCTGCCGCCGCCGTACATCTCGTCTCCGGAGGCAGCCGCGGTGGATGGTGGCCTCCGACGTACGGACGGGTCGGCGCCGCCGACCCTCGCAGTGGCCTCAGACCGCCCAGGACGGTTCGAGCTGAACCACGTCACCCGCGAGCGCGGAAACATCGGCCTCGATCTGCGTTCGCAGGGCCAGCCGCTCCACCCGCTCGGCCCGGTATTTCCCGTGCTCCGCCGCCGAATCCCACAGGGACAGCACCAGGAACTCGCTCCCGGGCGCCTCCCCGAACGTTCCGCGCAGCATGCCGGGCGACCCTGCCATCGCCGGGTTCCAGACCTTCTCCTGCATCAGGATGAAGTGCTCCACTCGGTCGGCCCGGACACGGCAGTGGGCCACGCGCGCCACGTCCGCGTCCGCGAAGAACGGCTGGAAGCCGACCTTCACATCGAATCGATGCTCAAAGAGCCGCACTTGGGCGTCCTTGAACGTCCCCGACTGCGCGGCAGCGAGCCGGTCGTGCGACCGCGCCATGAAGGAGTCGTAGAACGCCCGGCTCTCCCAGAAGGCGAAGAGGTGCACGACGCCGGGCCGCAACCGACTCCATCCCCCGCCTTGCCCCCGGAACCCCGGCTCGCCGAGTAGCCCCGCCCATTTTCGCTGCCCCCGCTCGAAACCTCGGCGGTCCACCACGGTGCAGCGAATCCACTTGACCAGCACCGCGCCATCGTACGGCCCTGGGCGTGTTGTGCATCACGCCGTCTCGGCGAGCGCCCGCCGCAGCTCCTCGGCGTCCGCCTCGGGCAGCTCACACCGAAGTCGCGGAGCAGCACAGCAGGCAACTGGCCTGGTGGAACACTTGCTGTTCAGCGACCGGACCGGCGGGGCGCGCGACCGACAGCTGCGCGCCCCGCAGGCTGCGGCGCACGCCGTCCTCGGTCCGCTTCACCACCACGCGTGAGGTGAACGGCGACCGCGTCACAGCGATGAGAGGGGCCGACCTAATGGCCGGCCCCTCTCATCGGTCACTCATGGATCAGCGGTGTCAGCTGCAGCCGCTGGTCGAACCGCACCCCTCGCACAGGTAGCAGCTGCCCGCACGGCGCATCTTCGTGCCGCAGGAGAAGCACAGTGGAGCGTCGGCGTTCAGGCCGAGCTGCATCTCCACCAGCTCCGTGGAGCTGTGGGCCTCCTTCGGCGCCGGCACAGCTGCTGCCGCGTCCGCCTTCGGCACCGCTGTGGCCTTCGGGGTCTCGACGTGGCGCGGAGCGGACTGCGCGAGTCCTTCCACATCCACCTCGTCGTCGGCCGACTCGTAGGAACCGGTCTCCAGGTGGCGCTGGCGCTCCTCGGCGGAGTGGATGCCAAGCGCTGAGCGGGTCTCGAACGGCAGGAAGTCCAGCGCCAGGCGGCGGAAGATGTAGTCGACGATCGACTGGGCCATCCGCACGTCCGGGTCGTCCGTCATACCGGCGGGCTCGAAGCGCATGTTGGTGAACTTCGAGACGTAGGTCTCCAGCGGCACGCCGTACTGCAGACCGACGGACACGGCGATCGAGAAGGCGTCCATCATGCCCGCGAGGGTCGAGCCCTGCTTGGACATCTTGAGGAAGACCTCACCGAGACCGTCGTCCGGGTAGGAGTTGGCGGTCATGTACCCCTCGGCGCCGCCCACCGTGAAGGAGGTGGTGATGCCGGGACGTCCCTTCGGCAGGCGCCTGCGGACCGGGCGGTACTCGACCACCTTCTCCGCCACCGGCTCGGCCTTCTCTTCCTTCTTCTTGGCCGACAGCGGCTGGCCGACCTTGGAGCCCTCGACATAGACCGCCAGCGCCTTGAGGCCGAGCTTCCACCCCTGGAGGTAGATCTCTTCGACGTCCTCGACGGTGCTTGTAGCGGGCATGTTCACGGTCTTGGAAATCGCGCCCGACAGGAACGGCTGGGCCGCTGCCATCATCCGCACGTGGCCCATCGGCGAGATGGAGCGCTCGCCCATAGCGCAGTCGAAGACCTCGTAGTGCTCCGGCTTCAGGCCGGGGGCATCGATGACGTTGCCGTGCTCGGCGATGTGGGCGACGATCGCCTCCACCTGCTCCGGCTGGTAGCCGAGCCGCTTGAGCGCCTTCGGGACCGTGTTGTTCACGATCTGCATCGAGCCGCCGCCGACGAGCTTCTTGAACTTCACCAGGGCCAGGTCGGGCTCGACGCCGGTGGTGTCGCAGTCCATCATCAGGCCGATGGTGCCGGTCGGCGCGAGCACCGATGCCTGCGCGTTGCGGAAACCGTTCTGCTCGCCCAGGCGAACGACGTCCTGCCAGGCCTCGGTGGCCGCCGCCCAGACCGGGGTGTCCAGGTCGTCCATGCGCTTGGCGGCGGCGTTCGCGTCAGCGTGCTGCTTCATGACGCGCTTGTGGGCATCGGCGTTGCGGGCGTATCCGTCGTACGGGCCGACGACCGCGGCCAGCTCGGCGGAGCGCTTGTACGAGGTGCCGGTCATCAGCGAGGTGATGGCGCCGGCCAGCGCCCGGCCGCCGTCGGAGTCGTACGCGTGGCCGGTGGCCATCAGCAGCGCGCCGAGGTTGGCGTAGCCGATGCCGAGCTGGCGGAACGCGCGGGTGGTCTCGGCGATCTTCTCCGTCGGGAAGTCCGCGAAGCAGATGGAGATGTCCATCGCGGTGATGACCAGCTCGACGACCTTGGCGAAGCGCTCGGCGTCGAACGACTGGTTGCCCTGGTCGTCGTCGCGCAGGAACTTCATCAGGTTCAGCGAGGCGAGGTTGCACGAGGAGTTGTCCAGGTGCATGTACTCGCTGCACGGGTTGGAGGCGGTGATCCGGCCCGTCTCCGGCGAGGTGTGCCAGTGGTTGATGGTGTCGTCGTACTGGATGCCCGGGTCGGCGCAGGCCCAGGCGGCCTCGGCCATCTTGCGGAACAGCACCTTGGCGTCGACCTCCTCGATGACCTCACCGGTCAGGCGGGCGCGCAGGCCGAACTTCCCGCCCTTCTCCACGGCCCTCATGAACTCGTCGTTCACGCGGACCGAGTTGTTGGCGTTCTGGTACTGGACGGAGGTGATGTCGTCACCGCCCAGGTCCATGTCGAAGCCCGCGTCGCGCAGGGCGCGGATCTTCTCCTCCTCCTTCACCTTGGTGTCGATGAAGGCCTCGACGTCCGGGTGGTCGACGTCGAGCACGACCATCTTGGCCGCGCGGCGAGTCGCGCCACCCGACTTGATCGTTCCTGCGGAGGCGTCGGCGCCGCGCATGAAGGACACCGGACCGGAGGCGTTGCCGCCGGAGGAGAGCAGCTCCTTGGAGGAACGGATGCGGGAGAGGTTGAGGCCGGCGCCGGAGCCGCCCTTGAAGATCATCCCCTCTTCCTTGTACCAGTCGAGGATCGACTCCATGGAGTCGTCGACCGAGAGGATGAAGCAGGCGGAGACCTGCTGCGGCTGCTTGGTGCCGACGTTGAACCACACCGGCGAGTTGAAGCTGAAGATCTGGTGCAGCAGCGCGTAGGTCAGCTCGTGCTCGAAGATCTCGGCGTCCGCCGGGGAGGCGAAGTAGCCATGCTTCTCACCGGCCTTGCGGTACGTCTTGACCACGCGGTCGATGAGCTGCTTCAGGCTGGACTCGCGCTCAGGCGAGCCCACCGCGCCACGGAAGTACTTGCTGGCGACGATGTTGACCGCGTTCACGGACCAGAAGTCGGGGAACTCGACGCCACGCTGCTCGAAGTTGATCGAGCCGTCACGCCAGTTGGTCATGACGACGTCACGGCGCTCCCAGACCACCTCGTCGTACGGATGCACGCCGGGGGTGGTGTGGATGCGCTCGATGCGCAGCCCCTTGCCCGCCTTGCTGCCCTTGGCGCGGGAGCCTCGTGCCGGGCCGCTCGTCGTCTCTGTCATGCCGCCTCCCTGTACGGGCAAAAACGCCCTGATGTGCCCTTTTTCTTCCCGTGGCACGGTGTCTGTCTGCTGCCCGAGCGCTCAGCGAGCGCCGGGCGGGTGGTGTACGCCGCTCAGCCGGCGGCGGCCGCCCGGGCGGGGACCTCACGGCCCCCGGCGTTCCGGTCGGCATCTGCTGGGGGCCGTCGGCCGCGCAGCTCCGCGATCGCGGCCTCGAAGTCCTCGAGCGAGTCGAACGCCCGGTACACGGACGCGAACCGCAGGTACGCGACCAGATCGAGCTCCTGGAGCGGCCCGAGTATGGCGAGCCCGACGTCATGGGTGGACAGCTCGGCGCTGCCGGTGGCGCGCACCGCTTCCTCGACCCGCTGGCCGAGCTTGGCGAGGGCGTCTTCGGTGACCGGGCGGCCCTGGCAGGCCTTGCGCACGCCGGAGATGACCTTGTCGCGGCTGAAGGGCTCGGTGACCCCGCTTCGCTTGATCACCATGAGCGATGCGGTCTCCACCGTCGTGAAACGACGGGAGCAATCGGGGCACTGACGACGCCTGCGAATGGAGGTTCCGTCGTCGGTGGTCCGGCTGTCCACGACCCGGCTGTCAGGGTGCCGGCAGAAGGGGCAATGCATGATCCCCACCCTTCCTCGACCCTCGAATTGTCGTACGACACAGCACGGCTGTACGGCTTCGCTGGGCACCCGAACGGCCCACCGAAGCAGCCTCAAGCATAGGCGATTCCCGCAGCCATGGCAGACCCAGGACCACAACTTGTAGGTAGCCGCAGCCCATGAAACCACTAGATCTGGTAGTCGAGGGCTAAACACGCCGAGCGCGTGTCGCTCTGCCGCAGCGCCCATGAGAGTACGTGAAGGGGTCGGAGCGCCATTCGGCGGGGCCGGGGTGCAACACTGGGTGACGGCGCCGAAACGCTCCCCGCATGCCAGCCGGCGGGCAGGGCCAGACGGCGGCATGCGAGCCACCCCATCAACCCCTGCCCCATACACCCGACAGCTTGATCACGTCAGACAAAGCGCGAATTTTCACTCGAACGTGTGTTTGGCGCAACCTTTCGAAAGCAACTACCGTTGTCCCACTAGGGAGAACATCTCGAGAGGGGCCGACGTGACCACCACCGCAGACAGCGCCACCATCACCGTCCAGGACCGCTCCCAGCACCGACTCGACCAGACGCACACGATGAATGAGACAGCCACGAACCCCGAGGGGCAGAAGCCCACGCGCTCGCTGCCCGGCCGGCCTCCCGGAATCCGGGCCGACAGCTCGGGCCTCACCGACCGGCAGCGCCGGGTCATCGAAGTGATCCGGGACTCCGTGCAGCGTCGTGGCTACCCACCGTCCATGCGGGAGATCGGCCAGGCCGTGGGGCTGTCCAGCACCTCGTCCGTCGCCCACCAGCTCATGGCCCTCGAACGCAAGGGCTTCCTGCGCCGCGACCCGCACCGGCCGCGGGCGTACGAGGTGCGCGGCTCGGACGGCCCGACGAGCCAGCCGTCCGACACGACAGGCAAGCCGGCCGCGTCGTACGTGCCGCTGGTCGGCCGGATCGCGGCCGGTGGCCCGATCCTCGCCGAGGAGTCGGTGGAGGACGTCTTCCCGCTCCCCCGCCAGCTGGTGGGTGACGGCGAGCTGTTCGTCCTCAAGGTGGTCGGCGACTCGATGGTCGAGGCCGCCATCTGCGATGGCGACTGGGTGGCGGTGCGCCGCCAGCCGGTGGCCGAGAACGGCGACATCGTCGCGGCCATGCTCGAGGGCGAAGCCACGGTGAAGCGCTTCAAGCGCGAGGACGGCCATGTGTGGCTGCTGCCGCACAACTCTGCGTACCAGCCGATCCCCGGCGACGAGGCGACGATCCTCGGCAAGGTGGTGGCGGTGCTGCGGCGGGTCTGACGAACCCCCTCACGACCGGGCCCCGGGACCACTGCGCCGGTTCCGGGGCCCAGCTGTGCGTACGTACGACCGTCCGTCCGCTTACGCACCATCCGCGCGGGCGGCTGCGTCGATCGCCGCCAGCGACCGGCGTACCTGATTGCGGTCGGTGGTGTACCAGAAGTCGGGCATGGAGGCGCGCAGAAAGCTCCCGTACCGAGCGGTGGCCAGTCGCGGGTCGAGGACGGCGACCACGCCGCGATCACCGGAAGCCCGTACCAGGCGGCCCGCGCCCTGCGCCATCAGCAGCGCGGCGTGCGTCGCCGCGACGGCCATGAAGCCATTGCCTCCGCTCTCCTCCACGGCCTTCTGCCGGGCACTCATCAGCGGGTCGTCAGGCCGCGGGAAGGGAATGCGGTCCATCACCACCAGTTGGCAGCTCGGGCCGGGCACATCGACGCCCTGCCACAGCGACAAGGTGCCGAAGAGGCAGGTACGGGCATCGGCGGCGAAGGCACGGATCAGCTCGCCGAGGGTCTCCTCCCCCTGCAGCAGAATCGGCATATCAAGCCGTCCACGCAGGGCCTCCGCCGCTGCCTGGGCGCCTCGCATCGACGAGAACAGGCCCAGGGTCCGGCCGCCGGCGGCCTCGACCAGCTCAGACAGCTCATCCAGCATGTCGGTGCGGTTGCCCTCACGGCCCGGCTGCGTCAGATGCCTGGCGACGTAGAGGATGCCCTGCTTGGGATAGTCGAAGGGCGAGCCGACATCGAGGCCCTTCCATCGGGGGGTGGGGTCCCCGGTCTCGTTGGCGTCACGGTCAGTGGCTTCCGCGTTGGCCTCGCCGTCCGCCCTCTCCGGTGACAGGCCCAGGGACGCCGCTACGCCGTTGAAGTCCCCGCCCAGCTTCAGGGTCGCGGAGGTGAGCACGACGGACCGCTCCGCGAAGAGCTTTTCCCGCAGCAGACCGGACACGGTCAGCGGTGCAACGCGCAGCGAGGCGCCGAACCGGTCGTGCCGCTCGTACCAGACAACGTCGTATTCGGATCCGCCTGCGATGCGCTCGGCGACGGCGTGGATGTTCTCGACCGAGGCGAGAGCCTGCTTGCGAACGGCGTCCTCGTCCTGGACGGAGGCGTCCCGGGTGTTCCCGAGGGCGGTGATGACCGTGCGCGCAGCGTCGCGGAGGGACATCAGGGCGTAGCCAAGGTCTTCCGGAATCTCCTCCAGCCGGCCTGGAAGCGCCAGCTCCATCAGCCGCTCGAAACTCTCCGCGGCGGTCTGGAGGGCGTCGGCCGCCTTCTCGTTGACGAGTTTGGCGGCGCGGCGCACGGCGCGGTTGACCGATCCCGGGGTGAGCTCGCCGGTGGCAACCCCGGTGACCCGCGAGACGAGTTCGTGTGCCTCGTCGATGACGAGGACCTCATGGCTGGGCAGCACCGGGGCGCCCTCGATCGCGTCGATCGCGAGCAGAGCGTGGTTGGTGACCACGACATCGGCGAGCTTGGCCCGCTCCCGAGCGGCCTCGGCGAAGCACTCGGCGCCGTATGCGCATTTCGACGCCCCCAGGCACTCGCGCGAGGTGACCGAGACCTGCGACCAGGCACGGTCCGACACACCAGGGGTCAGGTTGTCCCGGTCCCCTGTCTCCGTCTCGTCGGCCCAGTCGCGCAGCCGCAGCAGGTCCCTGCCGAGCTTGCTGCTGGGCACGGCGGACTCGAAGGGATCGAAGAGGCCGTCCTCGTCGTCCTGCGGTACGCCCTCGTGAAGGCGGTGCAGACACAGGTAGTTCGAGCGGCCCTTGAGCATGGCGAACTCCGGGCGACGGCGCAGCAGCGGGTGCAGCGCCTCGACCGTGCGGGGCAGGTCGCGCTCGACGAGCTGTCGCTGCAGCGCGAGCGTGGCGGTCGCTATGACGACGCGCTCACCGTGCGCCAGCGCCGGCACGAGATAGCCAAGGGACTTGCCCGTGCCGGTGCCCGCCTGGACCAGTAGGTGGGAACCGTCGTCCACGGCCTCGGCGACGGCTTGGGCCATGGCGACCTGGCCGGGCCGCTCGGTGCCGCCCACGGCGGTGACGGCGGCGTGCAGCAGGTCGGTGAGGGGAGGCTTCGTCATAGCGTCACCAACCCTAAGGGGCGCCACTGACATCGTCCGCCGTCACCGGTGGTGGAGCGGGTTCCGGACGGTGCCGTGGACAGCCGCGTGGGGGCGTTCGGGCCGGTCGCGGTAGCCGTCGAGGAAGAGCCGGTTGCGGTTGAGGCACAGCCGCTCGATACGGGGTGTGAACAGGTCGAAGGTCTCGAACCGGTCCTTGAGCTCGGGGAAGCGGGCGTGATGGCGCTGGATCTCGGCGCGCACGAGCGACCAGAACTCGGCTTCCGGTAATCCGAGGTGTTCGTCGCACAGCGGGGCGAGGTAGCGGAAGACCCCGACGAACAGGCCGGAGTGGATGAACTGGGTGAGGAAGGAGGGCGGCTCGGTGAGCAGGACGGCTCGTATGTCGTCGGGCATGCCGGCGTGCTCGGGCAGGGGCTCGGCGCTGATGTTGATGTCGTCGACGAAGTCCTTGACGGCCAGGCGCACCGGGACGTCCTGGTCGTCGAAGACCACGATGGCGTTCTCGCCGTGCGGGGAGAAGACGGTGCCGTAGCGGTAGAGGAAGTGCAGCAGTGGCGGCAGTAGCGCGGCGAAGAGGTGGCTCAGCCAGGCGGCCGGCTGGAGGCCTGAGCGGCAGACGAGTTCGGCGGTGAAGGATCGTCCCTGCGGGTCGGTGTGGAGCAGGGCGGCGAGCGTACGGGCCCGCTCACCGGGGCCGAGCTGGGCGGCGAGGGGCTCGCGCCAGATGCAGCCGAGGAGTTCGCGGTACTGGTAGGGGACGCCCGGCAGCCGGTCGTAGAGGGGATGCTCCACGGTGACCGAGGCGGTCTCGCCGAGCAGGATTACCCGGGTCTCGTCACGGAGGTAGTCGTCGCGGTCGCGCAGGGCGTGGACCCAGCTGGTGACCGCGGGCGCGGCGAGGGTGCGCTCGGTCGGCAGCCCCCGCCACACCAGGGTGTTGAGGACGGAGAGCGGGAGTTTGACGGTACGGGCGCGGGGGCGGCTGACGTTGAGGAGGGTGCGGATGGACTGTTGCGGCAGTCGCAGATCACCGTCCGTGGGCAGGGGGATGATCGTCGCGTCGGCGAGATTCGGGGCGAAGAGCGTGGCGATGCTCTCGTCCCACTGCCAGGGGTGGACGGGAAGCCAGAGGTAGTCGGCGGGGTCGCGGGCGTGGTCGGCGACGGTACGGGCGAAGGCCGTGCGGGTGTCGCCGGTGAGTTCCTGGTCGTAGAGCCGGTCGGGGGTGGCGAGGCCGGGGACGCCGCGGTAGTGGGCGAGGTCGCGGTGGACGGCGAGCCAGGGCAGGCGTTGGGGGGTGCGGGCCTCGGGGGCCCAGCGGGCGGCGTCGGTGGCGGAGAAGCCGAGGCGGCCCTTGTTGGTGACAATCCAGGGGTGGCCGGTCTGGTGGCCCTCGAGGTCGGCGTAGTCGAGGTCGGCGAGTTCCGGGGCGCTCAGGGCGGTGCTGTGGAGGCGGATGTCGGCGGCGAGGGTGGCGGTGAGTTCGCGGATGAGATGGCCGGTCGTGTCGCCGGTGAGGCCGAGGACGGTGTCGTGGGTCTGGGCGAGGAATTCCAGGGGGTCGGCGGACGGGGTGATCGACTCGGGGTCGACACGCCAGTGCCCGTAGGCGCCGCGCCGGGCGCGGAACCGGTAGGTGAGGCCGCCGTTGACCTGGAGTCGGTAGGCGTGGGGCGCGTCCCCGTCGTGCTCGGGAGTGATCACTTCTTCGTACGCGAACTCGGCGAGCATCTTGGCGAGCAGGCGGCGTGCTGCCTCGGGCCACGCCGCTTGGCGCTGCTGAGGTGACGGACGCAAGGTCTGGGCTCCTCGGATGGGAACGGAATCGGGCCGAGCGGTGTAGAGAGAGCAGAGGAAAGAACGTGTGGGCCGGGGGATCGGCCCTCGCCGCTCATGGCTTACAGGAGGTGCCGGATGGCACGGTCGCGGATCATCAGGGCTGCCCGCTTGTCGGGGAGGTCGATCTCGGCGCAGAAGCGGAAGCCCGCGCCCAGAAAGGCGGCTACGGAGGGAATGTTGCGCAGGTCCGGCTCCGCGATGACCCGGCTGCACGATGGCCGGTTGTCGAGAACCAGGTCCGAGACCGCGCGGAGCAGGGATGTACCCAGGCCTCGGCCGCGGTCTGCGACGGCGCCGATGAGCAGATGGAGACCGGTGTCATGCGGCAGGGCCGGGTAGTGGCGGGCGATCGGGTCGAGATCGGCGCGGTAGACCTCCCAGTAGCTCATGGGGGTTCCGTTGAGGACGCCGAGGCACGGCACACTTCGGCCGTCTCCTTCCAGCTGGGTGCGGAGGTGGGCGGCGGCGGTCTCTCGGGGGCCGTCGAGGCCCCAGAAGGCCGCTACCGCCGGGTCGTTCATCCAGTGCGTGATGAGCGCCAGGTCGCGGTCGATGCGAACGGGGATCAACTGCAAGGTGCCGCCGCGGAGGGTGACCGGGGCCCAGTCGGCGATGCCGTCGAGCAGATCCGGGCGGGTTGGCTGCGCGTGCGTGTCGGCGCGGGCCAGCGCGGTGCGCTCCTCGGCGATCAGCGCGGCAAGTTCCTCCGACAGCCGCAGGTCGAGGGTGTCGTCGGTGCTCGAATCGGTGCCGGATGCGGTGCTGGAGTCGGTGGGGGGCACGGCGACGCTCTCCTCTCAGGGGTGGTGTGGGGCCCAGAGATCGGGTGGGCCGCATGGAGGTGGTGGGTTCCATAGGCTTGGGTGTCAGGCGGCCGATGTGACAAGGGGGTTGGCGATCGTCACGTAGACGGACTGGGTGTCGACCGGGCCGACCAGCTCGTCGAGGCCGTGCAGGCGCGTCAGAAGGTTGGCCTTACAGCGCAAGGTTGGGGATTCGAGGAGCAGGGCCGGCAGCGGTGATCCCGCTGCGGCCGGGCCAGTCGCGGCTTCTGAGAGGAACCGGCGGAAGGCCGCGAGAAGGACACGCTCGTCGGCGAGCCGCTGTGCGCCAAACGCCCCAACCAGTCCCAGGACGTTGTTGATGCCGACGTAGTACGCGAAGCGTTCGTCGACGACGCCGTCGCTGACGAAGGTGTCGCTTTCGACTCCGATCCCGGGCAGCCTGCGGTCGAGTGCGGCCCTGCAGGACTCACGGAAGTAGTAGCCCTGGTTGTCGCGGTAGCGGCCACCGACCGGCCAGCCCTCGGAGTCGAGGATCACCAGAGTGTTCTGCTGGTGGGCCTCGAGGGCGATGCCGGCCTGGCCGTCCAGCCACAGCACGGGCCTGATGACGGATTCGAGGTAGCGCAGGAACCACTCGGCCGCGACCGCGCCGACGGGCCGGCCGGTGTGTGCGGCGAGCCGCGCGACGACCTGGGAGAGACGGGAACGCATGACGGGGGTCGCTTCGGGGGCCTGCGCTCCGGGCCAGGGGCGGAGGGAGGTGAGACCGGCGATGCACACGGCGTCGTCGCTGGGGCCGAAGGGGTTGTGGCGGATCATCACGTCGACGCCGGGCAGCGGTGCGCCGTCCTGTCCGGAGGCGGCGAGCCAGGCCGGGTCTCGGACGATGTCGAAGCGCGGGTGGACCCGCTGCCACTCATCGGCCAGTCCGCTGCACAGCAGCCGGTGCACGTCCACACCGCGCCGTAGCTCCTTGCGGAGGTTCTCGCGGCGGGAGTTGGTGATCCGCAGGCTCAGCGAGAGCTTGAGCATCGCGGGTGCACCAGGGCGGTGGACGGTGCGTACGGAGGAGGTGGGGTACCAGGGTTCGCCGTGGGGGCCCAGGTCGTGCAGGAGGCCTGCGTCGAGGAGTGCGGCGACGGCCGGCCGGTGGCGGATCTCGCGGGCCTGCCAGGGGTGAAGGGGCAACAGCACGGTGCCGGCAGGGGGCTGGAGACCGTCACCTGCCAGCCTCCTCACCAGATGCTCGGCCGCCACGGTGCGGCCGCACTCGGTCCAGGCCGAGTCGGTGGCCAGCACCGCCCGGTCGACGGCCAGCCAGTGCAGAGGGAAGGAGCCGCGCATCTCGGGAGAGTAGGCGCGGGATTCGGCGTCGGGGAGCCCTTCGCGGCTCTTGGGAGTGGGGTGAAGCGGATGGCCGAGAACCAGGGACTGCTCAGCATCGAGGAAGAGATCACCAGCAAGAGGTACGGATGGACGGGCTCTGCGGTCGGCGATGAACTCGGCGGTGCGGCGTACGGAGTCGGCGACGCGGCTTACGAGTTCGGTGCCGTCCCCGCCGTTGCCCTCGGAGGTGTGTGCAGCCTCGCGGCTGAGCAGCGCGGCGAGGGTGACGGCATCCACGGCGGGAGCGTTCGCCGGCGCACCTTCCAGAACAGGGGGACCGAAGCGATGCCATCCGGTGGGCGACCAGTAGCGCACGGGGACCAGCAGGGCGGTGCCGTGGGCCGCGAGGGCGATCCTCAGCGTGTTCCCCATGGGGGGCGGAATTTCGGTTTCCCGGGCCCAGCAGCGCAGCAGGTTCTCGACGGTCGCGGCGTCCGCCACGACGTGGGGATCAGGGTGTTCCAGCAGGTCGGGAGCCTGGGGGCAGGCCTCGATGGGGTCGGCCTGGCGCGGCAGGGTGGGCTCGACGGCGGTCGCTGGGGCCTGGCGGCCAGAGCGTGCGTTCATGATCTCTTAGGCGCGCTCACTCCCGGCGGTGGGGCCGCGGGGGAGGCGCCTCCCTCCTTCGTCGGATGGCTGGGCATGGGTGGCCTGCGGCGGTTCGCGAGTCGCGGGGACGTATCCGCTCCTCACCGGCTCGGGCGAACTGGGCTCTTGCGGGGCGTGCCATGCGCCCGATGTGCCACCGCCGCCTCATCGCCGCTGAGCTCCGAGCGCCGACTGTGGCAGGTGAGCAGCCGCTCGGCCTCGGCCTTCCTTCCGGCCACAGCTCCGGGCAGCAGCTGTAACGGCATCGCTCAGGCGGTCGAGCACTGCCTCGGCCTGCTCGTCGGTGATGGTGAGCGGCGGCAGGAGGCGGACCACACTGGAGTGACGGCCGCCGAGTTCGACGATCAGCCCGCGCCGCAGACACTCCCGCTGGACCGACGCAGCGAGCCCTGGGGCAGCCGGACGGGCGCCCGCACGCCTGCCCGCGTCTCCCGCCACAGTCCGCCCTGCATCGGCAGTGCCATCGGCGACAGCACCGGCGGCAGTGCAACCGGTGGCGGCTACGGGACCGTCTTCCGCCTCGGTGTCGACGAGTTCCACACCGATCATGAGGCCCCGCCCGCGGACATCGCCGATACACGGCTGCCGGATGGCGAGTTCTCGCAGTCGCCCCAGCATTCGCTCGCCGAGTGCGGCAGCGCGCGCCGCGAGGCCGTTCTCCCGGACGTACGCCAAAGTGGCGGCGCCCGCGGCCATGGCCAGTTGGTTGCCTCTGAAGGTGCCCGAGTGCGCCCCGGGCTGCCAGGTGTCGAGATCCTCGTGGTAGACCACGACCGCCAGGGGCAGACTGCCACCGATCGCCTTCGACAGAACCATCACGTCCGGCAGGATGCCGCTGCGCTCGACCGCCCAGAAGGTGCCCGTACGGCCGACCCCCGTCTGCACCTCGTCCGCGATGAGCGGGATGCCGCGCGCGGCAGTGAGTTCGCGCATCTGTCGCAGCCACCCATCAGGCGCGGGAATGACGCCGCCCTCGCCCTGCACCGGCTCGACGATCATCCCGGCAGGGGGCCGCACCCCACCCTTGGGGTCGTCGAGAAGATTCTCGGTCCACCGGGCGGACAGTTCGGCACCCCGCTCACCGCCAACTCCGAACGGGCAGCGATAGTCATAGGGGTACGGCAGTCGCGTCACGCGCACTTCCGGCGCGCCACCCGACACGTCGAGCGCCCCTGCCGTCATGCCGTGGTACGCCCCCGAGAAGGCGAGCAGCCCGGTGCGTCCGGTGGCTGTCCGTACCAGCTTCAGCGCGGCCTCCACCGCGTCCGTGCCCGCCGGGCCGCAGAACTGCACCCGCACCCGGTCCGCCAGTTGGCCCGGCAGGGTCTGGAAGAGCTCGGTGGTGAAAGCGTCCTTGACCGGCGTTGCCAGATCCAGCGCGTGCAGCGGTGCCCCCGAGTCCAGGACGGACCGGATGGCTTCCAGGATCACGGGGTGGTTGTGGCCCAGCGCCAACGACCCTGCTCCGGAAAGGCAGTCGAGGTAGCGGCGCCCGTCCGCACCTTCGATGGTCAGTCCGCGCGCGCGCACCGGCACGACGGGGAGCGAACGCGCATACGTGCGCGCCGCGGACTCGCGCAGGGACTGCCGCCGCAGGATTCCCTCCACGGCGTCAGCGGAGCCTTCTCCCCTGACCGCTGGGTCCAAGGCGCCCTCCTCGTGCCGCGCCTTCGGCGGAGACTGGGTCACGGTCACTGCTGATCGCTCCTCCAGATGAACGCTGCTCGGCTGTCCCCCGTACGTACCAACGACGCCGCGAGCTGCTGATCACGGGCAATCGGAAGATCCTTGGCGGCCCATGCGGCGGAACCGTGACCCGCTCGGGGCCGTCCCCAACTGCACCGGCATAGTTGGTCCTTGCGCCGTTCCTCGGTGCACATGACAAATCCATTGCGGTACGAATACACCCAGGGGGAGTTCCACACATGCCATCGATACGCCCGCCGGCCGCCGGCCGCCGCTCCCGGTGGGGCGCGCTGCGCGTCCGAGGGTCCGGGTCGGCTCTGACCGCCGCAGCACTCACCGCGGTGCTCGCGGTGACAGCGACCGCGTGCGGCCCGACGGACGACACCGCCGGCGACAAGCCCAGCGCCCCCGCGCAGCTGCCGGACAAGGACCTGAAGCTCCCCGACGACTGGCAGGAGCGTCTGAAGGAACACGGCGTCGACCTGGACAAGTGGAAGAACGGGGAGTGGAAGAACTGGGACCGGAAGGAATGGCTGCGCGAGGCCGGCGACTTCATCAACCCGATCATCGAGGGCCTGTGGAAGCCTGAGCGCATGGGTCAGGCGGAGGAGCCGCAGAAGACGGTTCCCGCCGACGTCTCCGGCGACCAGGGAGTCACCGACCCCGAGCCGCGGCCCGTCCGGGCCGAGGCCGTGGGCACGCCTTACCACAACAATGCGGCCCCGGTCGGCAAGGTCTTCTTCGACGGCCCCGAAGGCTCGATGGTCTGCTCCGCCACGGTTGTGAAGGACCCGGCGCACCCCGGCAAGTCCAACCTGGTCTGGACGGCGGGCCACTGTGTGCACGCGGGCAAGGAGGGTGGCTGGTACCGCAACATCGCCTTCGTTCCGTCCTTCAATGACAACGCCATTCCGGCCGATCAGTTGAAGCACACTCCGCGCGAGCGGGTCGCTCCGTTCGGCGTCTGGTGGGCCGACTGGATCTCCACGTCTGACCAGTGGATTGCGCAGGGCTCGGCCACGGGCGGCAACGGTGCGCCGTACGATTTCGCGGTGCTGCATGTGAAGCCGGAAACGGGCAGTGGCGCCAAGTCCCTGGAGGAGACCGTCGGGGCCGCCCTGCCGGTCGACTTCAATGCCGCTCCGGTGAAGAGCATCGAGAGGATGGGCGCCTGGGGCTACCCAGCCGCGCCGCCGTTCGACGGCACCAAGATGTTCTCCTGCGTCGACAAGCCGGGCCGGCTCTCGCTGTTCGCCTCGCAGCCGACCATGTACCGCATCGGTTGCACCATGACCGGTGGTTCGTCCGGCGGTGGCTGGTTCGCCAAGGGGCCGGATGGCAAGCCCGCCCTGGTGTCCAACACCTCCATCGGTCCCACGACGGCCACCTGGCTGGCGGGTCCGCACCTCGGCGCGGAAGCGAAGGGTGTGTACGAGGCGGTCAGCAAGAAGTTCGCCAACTAGTCCCAATGCCAGTGACTTAACGACCGCCGAAGGGCCTGCCCGACGATGTTTCCGCACGTCAGAGCCCCAAAGAGCGTGTTAAGTCACTGGCAT